>DSEL01000034.1 GCA_011056645.1 Candidatus Atribacteria bacterium | reverse complement strand
GTCATGTGGTTAACATAGCATGTCTTTGCTACATTGGAAGATCTTACCCTTTATCGGGTTACCTACTAATTTAAAAGTAAAATATTAATTATTTAAGAAAATAGGTGTCTGTCCCTCTTTATTATAGTTTTTATTAATATAAGAGGGACAGGTTCCGTTTCCAGAACCTGTCCCTCTTTTCTGTCTATTCATATCACGATTGTCTACTACAGTAATTTAGTGATTTCTGTAATCAGTTCTCTTTGAGCTTATTCTTTTACCCAGACACCACCGGTATAATTGTAGGTTCCTGCTAGTTTTCCTCCATTGTCATATGCTGTCTTAAATCCAGGATTTGCTCCCATTGTAGCGAGATTACTATCAATAGTTACATTAGCCCCTATGGTAATTTGGGTAATTTTATTGTTCGGACCATAAAATGCATAATAACCAATGCTGGTCACATTGCTACCGATGGTGACTGAGATAAGATTGTTATAGGCGAATGCCCATTGACCAATAGACGTCACATTATCTGGAATAGTGACTGAGGTGAGTTGGTTGAAGGCAAATCCAGAATAAGGAATGCTCGTCAAACCACTTCCGATAGTGAGTGATTGAAGTTGGATGCTGTTGAATGCCTCGTTACCAATAGACGTCACACTATTTGGAATGATGACTGAGTGGAGCACGTTGCCCACAAATGCACCTGAACCAATGCTGGTCACACCCTCGGGTATTAAAATACCGGTAAGACTCTTCATAGAGAACGCTTGAGTGCCAATAGCCAGCACGGCAGTCCCACCTATCGTGGGTGGAATAGATACATCTCCACCACTACAGATATAACCAGTTACTGTTCCTGTTGAGGAATTGAAATTAAAACACGATTCTGATGTGTAGGTAAACACAGAGAAGTTTGCAGTAATTGCTTTATTTCCATTCATGGTGATCGATTCGGTAGCATTACTACTTACCAGGTCTCCGGTCCAACCGTCAAACTGCCAGCCGCTATCAGCAATGGCTTCCAGGCCAAGAACTGTGCCTTCGTCTACTGTCACGGGTACTGTGTAGAGAACATCGTTAACTTCTACACTTCCATTACCAACGATATTAACAGTCAGGGTGTACTGGGTGGTCGGCTCTTCTCCAGAATCTCCGGGGCAGTAGTCAGAGATGACGAACTGCGAATTCTTTTTTAATGATCCACTGTAATTTACATCCGCAGTGAGAGTATCCAAATCGAAGTAGGGAGTAAAGAACTGGAGCACAGATCCATACTTTGTTGGCTCATATGGATCGGTCCCGGATCCGGAACCTCCTAGTACAAGCTGGGCATAATTCACGTCTTTGGTTCCGTTAAGAACCCAGTGGATCCAGCCATCTTCGGTGCGTTCTTCGCTGGTGCCAATCAATTCACATGTCAACGCATTCGATCCCTGCCCAGTCCATGTTACAGGTGATGAATTTTTTTCCAAGGAATCGACATCGCTCGGTGTGGTAATGTTTGCGATATCGCTACATCCGGTAAAGAACAATCCTAAAACCAACATAGATACCATTAAAAACAATACTTTCTTCATTACAAAAAACTTCCTTTCTTTTTATATTAAAATATAGAACAAAAGTACTTCCTACATGTAACGCAGACTAGCATGAATCTTTATCTAATATTAAAAGTTGGAAGTCTGGCAATCCTGTCTAAAAGATTTAGACTATAGACCCATAACTTTGCGTCCTATTCTTTCGAATAGTTTGCCTTTTTCAACTTTTCTATTTGGTAGGTATCACCTCCCCAATTTCTCCTCTTATCGTCATAAATTGATGGTACTCTGATGTAATTTTAGCTATTTCCTTATTGTAATAAATACTATAACCATAATTTCTCTTCTTAGTGTAAGCACTGCTATTTCCGGACGGTATCATCTCCATGTGATGGAAAGATACTTTTTAAATAGATAGATATTCGGCGACGATGGTGCAATACTTAAAAAACATAAGTGATGTTTCGATTAAAACTGTCTATACTAATGAGGGGGCGATAATCAGGCAGTCCGACAATCCCGGGGTGAAGCGATGGGACTCGTGACTTTGCGTCCCATCCTTGCGGATGGTTTACCTTTCTCAGCTTAAGGCTTCTCTATTCTCGATAGGAATACCTCCTTAATTTTTTAATTACCATTTTATCTGGCTTGAAAGAGAATCTATTATTTGAGAATCCAAACTTTAGCTATCAATATTTGCTCTTTGGGATGATCCACTAGTTTTTATATCATCTTACGCAGTCAAATCCATTCACTATATATTTAAAATAGTGTAAAAAATAAAAGGACAGAGTAAGAAAATAATGATACTACTTTCTTACTCTGTCCTTTTACCTGAAAGATTCTTCCTAGAAAATCAGGAAATGATTTTTTAGTAAACTATGTAAGTGTTCCCCTAAAGATTAGGAATTGCCTCGTTGGTGCTTTTTGCTATAAAGCTCTTCAGAGTTCTGTCCGGCAACGGTACTTTTACCTGAAAGATTTAATACTTTTGGTATCTTGCCTCTTCGGTGCTGTTTCTTTTGCAATAGAAAGAAAAAGTCTCTTCCGTTACCCTCATACAGGTTACCATATAATATTTCAAAAATCATGCGACATAAAATCTTTTCTTGTCTAATATATTATACTACACTTGTTTAAAAAATCCATCTTTTTTTGAAATCTTTTTTTGAAAAATAATTTAAAAAAAACAAAAAGCCCTTCAGCAAAAGGCCAAAGGGCTGGGAATTAGCAAGCTCCCCCTATTGGGCGGTTTTAGGACTTTTAATATAGCCTTTATTTTGAGAATAACTCTAGCCTTTACTATGAAATTTAGTGGATAGCTCGGCAATTTTGCGTTCTAAATGGTCTGGATAGAGCTGTAAACCTGGCAATATATTATATCTGGAATACCATCAAACATCCGGGTAATTCCTAAAAGCATGACAGCGGTATAATGGTCAAATAAGTCAATGCCATGTGACCCTGCTCTGGCAGCTAAATAAGAAGACCATTTACCTGGTCCCTTTGAGGACCCTAGCCGAGGAAAAGTACCGGCGTTTTAAAGAGATGTATCATCCTTGCGGAATAGATGTAGTTATCTCATCCCGTGACCGGAAGGAAGACGATACCAGGATCGGCAGCGGAAGATTTAAGATCGCCATCATGGTCTATGAAAAGTTTTATTACTTCCTGTTAAAATATCCGGCATTTTTAAGCGGAGTTTCCCTGGTTATTATTGACGAGATGCAGATCATCAATGATCCCGTTAGAGGTCCCCTTTTAGAGGAGATACTGGTCGGCTTACAAGAACAGGAGCAAAAGATCAAGATCATTGGACTTTCGGCATTTTTAGAAAATCAGAGGGGTTTTTTGCAATGGCTTCCCTGCCGGCTGTTGAGCTCTTATTTGCGTCCGGTAGAACTGCGAAAGGGAATAGTAAGAGAAGGCGTCTTTAAATATATTACCCATAATGAAAAAAAGGTTGGAGAAGAAGTTTTTTTTCATAAGCTTGCTGTCCGGGATAATTGCCAGGAAGATTATATTTTGGAAACCGTCAGATATTTCACCGAAAATAATGAACCTACCCTCCTCTTTTTCCCTACCAGGGCAGAATGTAAAAGGTGGGCGCAGTGGCTGGCTGATAGGCTGGAAGACTGTCCGGCAGAAAAAGCCATAGAGGAGTTAAGGCATATGGAGGAGACCTTAACCCGGGATAACCTGCTTGCTCTTTTGGAAAAGGGTGTAGCCTATCATAGTTCCGACCTTTCCTGGGAAGAAAGAAACCTGGTAGAAAATTATCTGCAAAGCGGGGAAATTAAAATCGTCTGTGCGACTACCACTTTGGCCATGGGCGTTAATCTCCCTTTTAAAAATGTGATCCTCTCCATAGATAAAGTAGAAAGCATGAATGGGGATTCCCAGGATATCCGGGTAGCCAGCCTGACCTTTAGCGACATAGAGAATATGGGCGGAAGAGCAGGATGCCACTTACGTTCAGATAATCTGTCATTTATATAGAATAAGAAGAGGCATTCTAAAAATTATTGGTAATAATAAAAAGAATAATAAAAGGGTCAAAGATATTTTAAAAGTAATTTCTCGAAGGGGAATTATGTTGAATTTAGAAGAAGATAAATTAAAAGTAAATTAAGACAAAAACCACCATAATTTTTTAAAAATATAATATTTTTATCTTGATTAAAATCCAGATAACCATTATGTTGTCTGGATTTTTTTTATTTAAGCTAATCAATGATTAAATCAAATCCGAACAGTTTAAAAAGCTGTCCGGATTTTTTTATTTTATCAATGAATGTCTTTCGACGGAAATTCGACCTAAATTCGACTGAAATTCGACTGAAATTAGAGTACAGGAACCTGAGGGGACAGGCAACTTTTATTAAAAAGCAGCCAGTCCCCTCCCGGCGGGGCGGATGAATCCGCCCCCTACACAAGACTTAAAACTAAAAACCAATAACTGAAAACTATTTTGAGCGAAGGAGAAAAAAGATGCAAAAAGAAAAACTAAATAGACAAACCAAATCATCCAAAGAAGGCTACATCATTATGCCAAATAATTTTTTAACAGAATGGGTAAGGGTATTAGGTAAAGGTCCGGTTTTGCTCTATATCCAACTACTTACCTATTGTCATAAAGAAAAAGATATTGCCTGGCCGGCACTGTCCACTTTAGGCGATAGCTTAGATATGTCTAAAAATAGTCTAATCAGTTATCAAAAAACTCTTCTTAAGTACGGCCTGATTAAAAAAACCACAGGTAGAAGATCTGCTCAAGGAAATTATCAGTCTAACCTCTATAAGGTTACTCTCATAAAGAATCCAAAAATTGTACCCGGCCAGGTCCAAAAATTGGACACGGAAAGTCCAAAATTTGTACTTGACCAGGTCCAAAATTTGCACCCTAACAATAACAATCCTAACAATAACCATATAACAACAACAAACAGAGGAAAAGATGCTGTTGCTGCTAATTTTAAAAAAATAAAAGAGGAAGGAGAAGAAAGAATGATGGTGATAAGACAACGGTTGGTTAAATTAGATTTTAAGAGGGAATTCATTGAGGGGATACTGAAAGACTTCTCGGAGGGAGGGGACAGGCAACTTTTATTAAAAAGTAGCCAGTCCCCTACTGCTTGTAACTTGTAACTATTTTTGATTGAAAGGAGAAAATTGTATGGATAGATTAGAAAACATCTTGATCAATATAAACCGGGAAAAAGGTTATGGGCGTTTAAGTAAAAGAGAAAAGAATATTATCACTCTATATTATTTGGAAGGATACAAAGATGAAGAAATTGCAAAATTTTATACCCTTACCCAACAGGCGATAAATTATATTAGAAAGAAAGGAATCAATAAATTAAAAATATTTTGAAATATTTTTAATTTCCTTTTGTAAAATCACCTCCTTTTTGCTCTTACTAAGTAGAGACTAAAAAAGAAAGGAGGTAAAAAATTATGGCAGTAGTTAGTCGTAGAAAGAAAATAGGGACAGGGGTGAAGATAGAGTTGGGGAAAATTAAATAGAGATAAAAGAGGTAAAGTAAGTGTGATATATTTTTATAGATTCTTATATTTACTATAAACTTATTTTATTTGATCCCAAAAAAACAGAGGGTTAAAAGAATAGAAACTTCAACGATTTCATTTATTGCTCCCAGTATATCTCCGGTTATACCTTCAATCTTCCGTTGGCAATATTTTAATATTAATAATATTATCCCTATTCCTACCATCACCAGAGGAAGTAAGTATAGCCTAAATAATGGAATACCTATAACAACCATAGTTAAGCTGGCGAAAATAGCCTCTCGCCAGCTAATATAGTCCATAAATAATTTACCCATACTGTTGTTAAGGCGGGCTGGCTTACCCAAAAAAGCAGCAACCACCATGCTCCAGCGCCCTATAACGGGAGTAAAAAACAAGGCCATATCTTTTAAGAATAAAGGCATCTCCACCATAAGAACGAACTTCAATAATAAAAGAGAAACTAAAGCTACTACCCCTTTTGCCCCGGTAGAACTATCTTTCATGATCTTTAGTATTTCTTCTTTATCGTGTCCTCCCAAAAATCCATCTACACTATCGGCAAAACCATCTAAATGCAGCCCTCCGCTTAGCCAGATCCAAAAAACGAAAACCAAAGCATCACCCACCAACGAAGAAACAACGAGGTAATAAAATATCCGTCTTAAAAGTACCAGCAATAAACCTATTAACATGCCTACAAGGGGAAAGAAGGCCATAGAGTTGGCAAAGTTTTCTGCTAACACTTCGTCATTTTGATTAGTATGATTAGAAGGGGGAAAGGAAATTATGGGGATAACAGTTAAAAACCGTAGAGCTAAAGACAGATCTCTTAAAATTTTCATTATTTGATCAGCCCTTTATTTTTAATGGTATCCCTGAGATCATCATAAAAATCTCATCAGCTTTATCAGCAATGATACTATTTGCTCTGCCCAGGATATCCCGATAAACTCTTCCGAGGGGATTTTCAGGAACTAAACCCATACCAACTTCATTAGATACAATGATCACTTGAGCAGGCGCTTTAAAAGAAACCTCAGCTAATTTCTCAATCTCTGATAAAATTTTCTCTTGCCACTTGAAGTCTTCTACTCTTTCTTTTTTTCTCAATAAAAGGTTAGAGGTTAACAAGGTCAAACAATCGATAAGAATAACTTCTTTTTCTACACCTAAACGGCTTACTAATTCTCTGATTTTTATCGGTTCTTCATAAGTTTCCCAAGTATCTAACCGATCTTCTTGATGCTTTTTTATTCGGTGAGCCATCTCTTCATCCAAAGGTTGAGCGGCAGCGATATAAGCTACTTCTTTACTTATTTTGGCGGCTATTTTTTCAGCAAAGCTACTCTTCCCGCTCCTGGCTCCCCCGATGATAAAAATTAATTTCCCTCTGGCCATAAAATTTTCTCTTCCTTTTCCTATAGGCTAAACGCTGTACGCTTTACTACGCTATACATTAATTTAATACTAACGACTATTCACTATTCACTAACGACTAATTTATGAGTTTTTACTATCTACCCCGGCTTGAGCAAAGGTAGCCATTTGGGTTAATATTTTAACCCCGGCTTCAATAAAACTGATACCCAAAGCCGCACCGGTTCCTTCACCGAGCCGCATACCAAGGTCAAACATCGGAACCTTCCCAATATATTTCAGGGCAATTTTATGTCCTTTTTCTACCGAATTATGACTCGCCAATATATAATCATTAACTAAAGGAGCCAAATTAATGGCAATTAGGGCACTAGCACAAGAAATAAAACCATCGATCACAATAGGAACTCGATGGGAAGCAGCAGCTAAAATGCAACCTACTAATCCCCCAATTTCAAATCCCCCTACTTTTGATAAAACATCAAGTCCGTCTTGGGGATTTGGTTTATTCACTTTCAAGGCTTTTTTTATTATTTCAATTTTATTTTTGATTTGTTCCCGATTTAAACCGGTTCCTGAACCGGTTACCTCTTCCACTTTAGATTTAGTCAAACAGGCTACGATAGCGCTACTTGGGGTAGTATTGGCAATCCCCATTTCTCCTAATCCTATTAGATCAATTCTCTTTTTATTTAATTCATCTTCAAAGACTTCAATCCCGGCAATGACCGCTTTTTCTGCATCATCTTTACTCATAGCCGCCCCTTTAGCTATATTATTTGTTCCATAAGCTATTTTCTTTCTTATTATCTTCTCTTCCGGGGGAAAATCTTTGGCTATGCCCATATCCACCAGCACAATTTCAGCTCCTGTATGCCCAGCCAGTACATTGATACCTGCTCCCCCTCGAATAAAATTATATACCATTTGAAAGGTTACTTCTTGGGGATATGCACTTACACCCTCTTCTACAACTCCATGATCCCCAGCCATTAAAAATATTACTTTTCTTTTAATGTCCGGCGAAAGATTTCCCGATATACCTACTATCCTTTTGGCAAAATCTTCTAATATTCCCAAGCTTCCCTGGGGCTTAGTAAGATTATCTAATTTTTCTTGTGCCTTTTCCATTAGCTTAAGATGGACAGGTTTAATATTTTTAATAGTTTGCTCTATTTTTTCATTCATCTCTTTACTCCTGAGCTAATCCGCTTTCCCACCAATCTTCAAGATGAGAAGTATCATTGATCAGTGAAACAAATCCTCTGCTATCATAATAGTCTATAATATTCAAAGCGGTTGATTTTTGTTTTATATACCAAAGATTTTTTAATTCAATATTTAAAGCGTTACAAAGAATCGTTCGGATAGCTCCGCCATGACAGACTATAGCAATGGTTTTATCATTATTTTCATCTTTATGTTCTTGTAATATCCTGTTTACTTCGGTCATAATTCTCTTGTTCAATAGAGCTAAGCTCTCTCCTTGAGGAATAATGCTTCTTTCATCGGGATTTTCCATCCAGGAAGTAAATTTAGCTCCCTCTTTTAATTCAATTTCCTCAAAGGTTTTACCTTCCCAAATTCCGAAATTCATTTCCCGTAAATTTGGATTAATTATTATATTTATATTTCTATTCCCAAAGATTATGTTGGCAGTATGGACAGCTCTTTTTAAATCACTACAATAAACTGCATCTATTGGCAGTCCTTTTAAGCGATAAGCCAATCTCTCTGCCTGCCATATACCTTTTTCAGTCAAAATTACATCTTGAGAACCGGAAAATTTTTTCTGGGCATTGCCGTAGCTTTCTCCGTGGCGAATCAAAAGTAATTTTATGGCCATTTCTACAAACTTCTCCCTTTCTTGGTCACTTTTTAGGATCTACTTATAAATAAGATAAAAAAATATCACCCTCTTTCTCCACGAAGAGGTGATTCTATATTAATAAACAGTAAGGTCTCCTGGCTCAGGGCTCAGACTAATTGCTGCATTTTTACACTTAGGGCAGCTTTTGTCTCCCATCACAGTAGCGGGACTGCGGTGGATTTTCACCACTCTTCCCTCAGGTTGTTTATATTTAAATATTTAGTTTATTTTAAAAAATTATAACTTAAAAAAAGAAAAAAAACAACATCGGTATTTAAAAAGAAAAGATTATTTTTGCTGCATCATAGATGAATTTGGTACTAAAAAATAAGAGAAACAATCCGCAGATTAGAAATAAAGCCTGTTGAAGTTTTTTGCCAAAAAACTGCCCACCTTTAAAAGATAAAGCAGAAAGAAAGTATAACCATAAAAAATCACATGACCAATGAGCAATCACAAAGATAATAAAACCGAGTAAGCCAAAAGCATAAGATCGGAAAATAAGAATGGAACCGATAGTTGCCATCCAGATCAGAAAATAAGGATTAGCCAGAGTAAGTATAATCCCAGCCATCAAAGGAGAATTTGGACCATTGCTTGAATCAATTTTTGTTTTCTTAATTCCCTTTAGTAAACCAAGGCCCATTTTCAGGAGAAATAAACCACCCAGTGATCCAATTATCGCTTTGACATAAGTAATTTTTAGTATATCGCCAAAACCATAAAGTACTAAGATCATTAATGGGATTTCTACTATACCATGTCCCAGGGCGATCATTGCTCCAACATGAGGAGACTTAGTTCCTTTGCTGACCGTGACAGCGGTAACCGGCCCGGGAGCTATTACCCCGGATAAAGATATCAAAACTACTTCTAATAAAAAAGTGGACAGCAATACCTTTTTCTCCTTCACTGGAAATGTTTTTTTATTATACCTGAATTATTCATTTATTGCATCAATTGTTTTAAATCGGAAGTTATTTTGCCACAAATTTGATTATATTATCTGAAATATCTATATAACCTATCATTCCTTTATGTAATATTATATCTTTAGTATTTTATGGTCAGCATAACTGTACTTTGTTTTATTGGAAAGAAAATAGACTACCTCTTGTTTCTAATTAAGAGCTTTAAATTTGCAATAAGTACCAGAATATATATAATTAATAT
>DSEL01000033.1 GCA_011056645.1 Candidatus Atribacteria bacterium | reverse complement strand
ATTTCATTTCCTTCTTTTTCAATAAAAGTAACCTCAACCATATCTTCTTCTTTGGGGAAAAATGGTTTCATATAGCTGGTTAAAAACATAGTGCCGTCTTTCAAACAATAACTGGTAAGCGAATATTTTATATTCGCATCTTTATATTGCCATTTCACTAAACCCCATACCCCTCTTTTTATTCTCATAAATCTTTTATCACCACTCATAGAGGCATTAACCGCGTAATAGGGTTCTTTGACCTTCAATGGTCTTATTTTTATTAATTCTTTAGTAATTTGGCGGTAATGTAGCGGTTTGTTATTCTTGACCAATATTTCATAAGCACTATCAGCAACTGATTTATGTTTCATATGTCTTTAACCTCCCATTGACCGATTCACCAATGCACCAATTGGCTATATGACTTGCGTAAATATTTCTTTTTTATTATAACCATTTTTTTTTATATTTTACAAGTGAATTAATATAGTATCAAGTTAAGAAAACGAAAGAAAAAATAAAAAACTTAGCATCTTTCGTCTAATTACTTCATCTGATAGGGTATACTATTTTTGATATCTTTTCATTAACTCGACATAATCCAGAGCATGGTTTTTTAAGCTCATAACTTCTTCTTCGGAAAGATGGCGTACTACCTTCGCTGGTACACCTAAGGCCATAGTAAATGGTGGTATTTTAGTCTTGGGAGTTACTATTGCTCCAGCTCCTATGATGGCTCCTTCACCTACTTCTGCACCATCAAGCACAATTGCCCCCATCCCTATTAAAGAATTATCTCCAATCTTACAGGCGTGGAGCAAAACATTGTGCCCTATCGTAACCAGGTTCCCTATGGTAGCAGGAACTCCCACATCACAATGAACGATAGTGCCATCTTGAATGCTGGTGTTATTTCCTACGGTTATGGGAGCTATATCTCCTCTTAATACTGTATTATACCAAATACTCGAATATTTTCCGATAAGAACTTCTCCAATGATAGTGGCATTTTGCGCAATAAAACTTTCTTCGCTAATTATTGGTTTCTTCCCTTCAAAATTTAATATCATCTTCTTATCTCCATAACTGTTTTAATTTTTTCGGCAATTTTATCTCCAAATCCCGGTATTTTACTTATATCCACTTTGGAAGCATTTTTTATTTCTTCTAAGCTTTTAAAGTGTTCTAACAACAATCTTTTTCGTTTAGTACCAATTCCTGGAATAAGGTCTAATTTTGAATTACGCAATTCTTTACTTCTAATCTTCCGATGATAAGTTACTGCAAATCTATGAGCTTCATCTCTTATTCTTTGTAGTAAAAAAAGTGCTTCAGAATTATCAGGTAAGATGATTGGTTCATAAATCTCCGGTTTAAATATTTCCTCTTCTTTTTTAGCAATACTGATGATAGGCATTTCAAGATTCAGGTCCTTTAACATTTTTTCCACCGCACTCAATTGACCTCTCCCACCATCCACAAGAACCAAGTCAGGTAATTTTTTATTTTCGGCTATTAATTTTTTATATCTTCTCTCGGTAACCTCTTGTAACATGGCATAATCATCAATTCCTTTAATTGTTTTTATTCTAAATCTTCGATAATCTTCCTTTTTCGGCTGCCCTTTTTCAAAAACAACCAAAGAACCGACAGATAACTTTCCTTGAATGTTGGAAATATCGAATGCCTCGATCCTTTCTGGTAATTTTTTTAGGTTTAATTTATCTTTCAAATCAATGATTGCATTACAGCCCTTTTTAATTTCCTCCTTTTCTTCTTCCTCAATTTTTTTCATAAAGTAGTTATTCTTATTAATTTTTCTATCTATGTTTATTTCCTGACCTTTTAGAATAGCTTCAATTGATTTTACTTTATCTCTTATTTTGGCCGCTTTCTCATATTTTAAATTATAAGAAGCCTGCTTCATTTCCCGATAAAGACCATTCAATAAGCTCTTTTGTCTTCCCGACAAAAATAGACAAATTTCTTTTATATTTTTCTGGTACTCTATTTTGCTAATCATACCCATGCAAGGAGCTGAACACAAGCCAATCTGGTAATCCAAACAAGCTTTCGTCTGGTTTAAATCTTTTTTTCTACATCCCCGAATTTTAAAAACCTGCCTTAATAATTTTATAACAACCCGGGTAGCCTTGCTATCCACAAAAGGACCAAAATATAAATTTTTATCCTCTTTTAGCTCGCGGTTTATTTTTCGATAAAATAATATTTGGGGAAAGTCTCTCTCTAAAGTAATTTTAATATAGGGATAACTCTTATCATCCTTCGATTGAGTATTATAGTAAGGACTGTTGCTTTTAATCATTTTACTTTCCAGGATAAGTGCTTCTATTTCAGATGAAGTGGTTATATATTCAACATTTGCTATCTCTTTTATCATTTTACTTATTTTAGGAGATTGCTGGGAAGAATGAATAAAATAAGAAGAAACTCTATTTTTCAAGGAATTAGCCTTTCCTACATATATAACTTTTCCCTCTTTATCCTTAAAAAAATAGACACCGCTTGTTTGGGGTAATTTATTTATCTTTGATTTAATATCCATTTAGTTGATTCTCCAATGCGCCGATGCACCGATTAAATTAGTCGTTAGTCGTTAGTATTAAATTCAAGATACAATATAATAT
>DSEL01000032.1 GCA_011056645.1 Candidatus Atribacteria bacterium | reverse complement strand
GATCGGCTTTTCTAAGTATCCGTTACAACCGGCAGATAAAGCTCTCTCTCGGTCTCCGGTCATGGCATAGGAGGTAAGGGCGATAATGGGGATCCCTTTATCTTCTTTAGACTCTCTTATCCTTTTGGTCGTCTCCAATCCATCGATGCCGGGTAGCTGGATATCCATTATAATGAGATTCGGTTTTTCTTTTAGGGCAAGTTCTATTCCTTCTTCGCCGGTTTTGGCCTCTAATACTTCATAGCCATTTTTCTTTAAGATAAAGCTGATAAGGTATATATTGGTCTCATTATCTTCGATGATCAGGATTCTTTTCATACTTCTACCTCCTTATATTTTAAGGGCAGGGTTAAGGTAAAGATGCTTCCTTTAGTATATTCGCTCTCGACAGTAATACCTCCGCCGAGCAGGTTCGCGAGCTTTTGAGAGAGATAGAGGCCCAGGCCGGTGCCTTCAATTAGCAGGTTAATCTGACTGAAGGCATTAAAGAGTTTACTTATGTCTTCTTTTTTTATTCCGATACCGCTATCTCTGACCGATACCTCCACGGTTTCCTCTTTCTTTACTATCTTTATCTCTATCTCCCCTCGATCGGTAAATTTCAGGGCATTACTGATAAAGTTGACCAGGATCTGTTTGGTCCTTCGCTCATCACTTTTAAGAAGAAGGGTGGGAGGTGCCTGTAGTAATAGGTGAAGACCCTTCTTTTCTGCGGTGACTCGAAACGATTGCTGTACCTCTTCGGCTAGGCTGACCAGATCGAATTCGCGGATAGTAAGCTCTATCTTATCTGCTTCGATCTTACTGATGTCAATGACATCATTGATGAGCTCTAAGAGATGGTGGGCGCTTTTTTTTACCAGGGTAAGCTGTTTTTTCTGCTCCGGATTAATCTCTCCGGACATCCCCTGCAGGATGATACCGGTAAATCCGATGATAGAGTTTAGGGGGGTTCTAAGTTCATGGCTCATGGAGGCAATGAACATCGATTTTAGTTGGTCGAGTTCACGAAATTTCTTTTCACTTTCCTGAAGGTTTCTATAAAGAAGCTCATTCGGCTTGGTAAGGCCGGTAACGACAATAGCCCGGTAAATAAAATAAAAAGAGATGATCTTGCAAATATGACCAATTAAATTAGATAAACCGTAAACACTAATATAAAAAGTGAAAGCCAATTCGCTTGCTATGGTCAAGAGGATGGAAATGACCAACCATTGTAGGACCTTATGGTCAAATTTTTCTTTTTTTCTTAACAGGAAGAAGATGGAGGCAGCAAGAATTAGAGATATGATATATTCACTGATTTTTTTAAAAGGAGTAAGTCCTGTCCCTTCAACAAAGCAAAGAGGAAATATTTTCCAGTAAAAAATGGATAGTAATAATAAAGATAAGAAAGTAGTGTATCCTATCAAAATAAAATCAATTTTTACCTTTCTCTTGTCAAGAATGAAACAAGCAACAAGAAGAGAAATACTTTCCAGATAACGGGCAGCGATCCAAAGTTGGGTAGGTAGGTTAGCATCAAACTCAGGAAATACTCCCATTCCGGCGTAAGCCAAGGTATGTATGAGATCTATAAGACCAATAAAAAGATAAGCAATACCTAAAAATAAAAAGTAATTATTATCGATAAGGTTACGACAGTTCCAGGCTACAATAAAAATACTAAATGCAATAACAATACTGAATATCTCGGCAAGGCTGTGAAAAAGAAGATAACTGTAAAGACTGGTCAGGTATAGACCTAATAAGAGCAAGCAGCCTGTTAAGAGTGGAATGAAAATAGATTTTTTAGATGCTGAATAGAATTCTTTCATTATTCTCTCCCTTTTATATATTTAATTTCCAACAGGCAAGCAAGATAAGATAGAGAATTAGCGTTTAGTTTTCGATATCTTTTTCTTTTAACGCTTTTAGGATTTTATCCGGAGTAATGGGAAGGTTAAAAATTCTCACTCCTATCGCATCATACACCGCATTGGCAATGGCCGGGGCAGTGGCAATGGTAGATGGTTCTCCTATTCCTTTTGCTCCAAAAGGACCTTCTGAATCTTCATTTTCTATCAGTTGGGTAGTAAAGTGAGGGCTATCCATAGAAGTGGGGATTAGATAACCGGTCAAATCTGGATTTAAAGTGATTCCTTCTTTGATGACTTGCTCTTCCATTAAGGCCATACCCATTCCTTGAACCGTTCCTCCTTCTACCTGTCCTTCTACATTTTTCGGGTTTATTGCTTTACCAATATCGGCTGAGGTATAAACCTTCAAGACCTCTACAATTCCTGTAACAGTATCAACTTCTATATCAATAACTTGAGTAACAAAGGTGTAGGCTACGTATACTTTTTCACCCTGTCCTGTCTTGGGGTCAGGTTTATCAGTATGAGGGAAGAAAGATGCCTCTGCTTTTAAGCTATCACCTCTTTCTTTTACTTTCTGTGCTAATTCCCAATAACTTAATTTATCATCCGGTTTATCCTTTCTAAAAACATAACCATCTTGTATTTTTAAATCAACATGATTGGTTATAAAATTTAAACTCGCATAATGATAAATATTACTTAATAATCCTTCTGAGGCTTCTTTAACTGCATTCCCGGTAAAAAAGGTCTGTCGGGTTGCGGAAGAAGAACCGGAATTTTTAGTCAAATGAGTATCCCCGGGAATAATATGTATTGCTTCCGGTTTCACTTTTAAAACTTCTGCAGCAATTTGAGTCAGTGCAGTTAAAACACCTTGGCCTACGTCAGCAGCAGCAGTTCTAATTAAAATCTTCCCTCCATCTATAATTTCTGCTGAAGCAATGGAATGATCAGGAAATCCTTCTCCATAACCAAAACCGAACATAATAGTAGCTACTCCTCTTCCACTTTTTTTCATTGCCTTGCCTCCTTCCAACCAACTATAACCGCTACTCCTTTAATAGTCTCTTTTACCCCCACACTATGAGTCAATATCTGATTATTGGGTGTAGAAGAACCGAAGCAATAGGCATTTTGTAAACGGAGCTGAATAGGGTCTTTCCCTAATTTTCGAGATAGGATATCCATCTGGGACTCATAAGCAAAGGCCATCTGAGTAGTGCCAAAACCGCGCATCGCCCCGCAATAAGTATTATTAGTATAAACAGTGTACGCGACTCCACTTACATTATCTACATTATAGGGACCGGTACAATGATACATACCTTTGTGCACTACCGCCGGTCCACTAGAAGCATAGGCTCCGGTATCACCGATTACCACTACCTGGCAGGCAGTTAAATAACCTTGATTGGTAACACCGGTTTTCATCCGAATAATAAAAGGATGTCTCTTAGATTGAGAAATCATTGATTCTTCTCTGGTATAGGTTAATTTTACCGGTCTTTTAGTTTTTATAGCTGCTAAGGCAAGGTGTATATGTACAGAAATATCTTCCTTTTTACCAAAAGCTCCTCCGATAACCGGCTGGATTATCCTTATTTTTTCTTTGGAAAGACCTAAAGATTGAGCAATATCTGCTTGACTATCATGAAGCCATTGAGTAGCCACCCAGAGCTTAATCATTTCGGTTTTCGGATCAAAAATCCCGACACCAGCCTCTACTTGAAGAGGGACATGATCTAAAGAAGTGGTCCTATATTCATTCTCTACAATGATATCTGCTTGGGAAAAACCCTTATTTATATCCCCCTTTTTTAAATAATGGGTAGCTAAGATATTGCTGTCCTGATGAATCGGCGGAGCGTCTTTTTCCATAGCTCTAAGAGGATCGGATATTACTTCTAATTCATCTACTTCTACCTCAATTAATCCTATTGCCTGAGATGCGATTTCCTTGCTCTCCGCGATAACAATGGCCAGGGCATCTCCCATATAACACATTTTCTGATTAATTCCCACCAGAACCGGTTGGTCCTTAATAATTAAACCAAAATTTTTCACTTCAGGGATATCGGCAGCAGTAATAATTTTAACTACTCCCGGTAATTTTTCCGCTTTACTGGTATCTATGCTGCGTAAAAAGGCATGAGGATGGGTGGCTCTCTTAATTTTTAGGTACAGCATATCCTCAAAATAAATGTCGTCAGGGTATATCGCTTTACCGGTTACTTTATCCCTGACATCTACTTTGTAAATATTTTTACCTACATATCTTTTAGGCATCTTTTTCACCTCTCTTATTATCGCTTACGGACAATCTATTTGCGGCTAATTTAATAGCATCAATAATCTTTTGATAGCCCGTACAACGGCAGAGATTTCCGGAGATACCTCGCTTAATCTCCTCTTCATCAGGATAGGGATTTTCTTCGAGTAATTTTTTGGCGGCTAAAATCATACCCGGGGTACAAAAGCCGCATTGAACTGCTCCTGTCTCTATAAAAGCGTCTTGAATAGGATGTAATTTTTCTCCATGGCTTATTCCTTCAATGGTAGTAATAATAACGCCATCCGCCTGAGGAGCCAATACCAAGCAGGAAGCCACCAGCTCACCATTCATTATTACAGTGCAAGCTCCGCACTCACCTTTTCCGCATCCTTCCTTGGTCCCGGTAAGATGCAGGTCATCTCTTATTAGATCCAGCAAACGGGTTGAGGTAGTGGTCTTGACTTTTCTTTTTTTACCATTAATCGTTAGCACTATTTCTAACTCACTCATTTATACCACCTCCACATGCTGAATCTATCTCTTCTAAAGCTTTAATCATTATATTTTTAGCTACATCTTTACGATATTCTCTGGTTCCTCTAATATCATCAATGGGAGAAATTTTATCTTCCACTATTTGGCCTAATTGATTGAAATCTAATTGTTTGATTTTTTTACCTATCATTTTTCCCTTTATTTCTTTTATTTCTATAGGAGTCGGTGCTACGGAGCCAAGGCACACACTTACATCTTCTATTATTTCATTGTCCTTATCCATTCTCACTATCAAAGCCAGAGTAATTGTGGCAATGATTAAGGCTTTCCTTTTTCCGATTTTGATCCAACTTCCGTAAGTATGTTTTTCTGATAAGGGAAGAATGATTTCACTTAGTAGCTGATCAGCCCTCAAAATCGTTTTTTTTGGTCCGATAAAAAATTCTTCCGCTGGTATTATCTTTTCCCCTTTAATAGAAAGTAACCTGAATTGAACTTTATAAGCCATTAAAGGGGCTAAGAGATCACCGGCAGGAGATGCATTTACAATATTCCCGCCAATAGTTCCCCGATTTCTTATCTGGGGAGAACCGATATCGGCAGCTGCCTGGCATAAAACCGGATAATATTTTTTAATATATACTGAATTTTCTAATTGGGTGTGGGTAACCATCGCTCCGATTTCCATTACATTCTTATTTATCCGTATATTTTTTAATTCTTTAATATTTTTTAAATCTAACCAGATGCCAATTTCATAGAGCCGGTCATAGTATTGAACTAACAAGTCAGTCCCTCCGGCAATTACTTTAGTGTCCCTTCCGCGTTGGGATAATATTTCTAAAGCCTCCTCTATTTTCTGCGGAGCAAAATAATGACCGGGTAGAGCCTTTTGACTTTTTTTGTGCTCACCTCCAGAAAAATTTTCAATCCCTTGTAATCCTGGTGAGAATTCTTCCATAAACTATATCCTCCACTTTCTAAATTCCAGCTAAATAACCGTAATTTTTTAAAACAGTGCATATTACCATGATAATCTTTTTAAGTTCATTAAGATCATAATTATTTGGATATTTAAAATCCCCAGGCATTATTAGTTCATTATTTTTATTAATTTTTAGCTTCCGTAGATAATCTTTTAATCTTAGGGTCATAAATTTTTCATCAGAAGCATCTGTGATACAAAATCCATTATTGGTGCTGTTCTTAAAGTCCTCTTCTGTCGTAAAAAGAGTCAGCTTGTCTTGATATGGCTTACCATCATAGGGACAGAAGGTGGCACAGTTACCACATTCGTTGCATAAAGCATCAAGATGGAGAATCTGATAGGCATCTTTAACATGCTCTTTCCCGTCAATCTCAATCGCTACGTTTGCCCGGTTGGGACAAACATCCACACATTTATTACAGATAACATTGCACTCAAGACACCTTCCTGCTTCATTTTCGGCTATATTCCTATCATTTTCGGCTATTTTTGGAAGGATAAGACGATTTTTTTTATTATAAATCTCGGCAATCTGTTGTGTTCTATCAAAATCTGGTTTAAGATCTTTCTCTTTGTCCTTCCAGTTTGGTATCTCCTTTTTGATAATAGCCTCTGCTGCTCTACGGGCATCAGCAATAGATTCAACTACGCTAGAAGGACCACGAAGGGCATCGCCACCGATAAAAACATTTTTAAGATTAGTTTCAAGGGTTTCCGGTTGTGCGTACGGTCTGTTGTTTTTTTCAATCTTTAATCCGTATGCCGATAATAATTTGGAATCGCTAACCTCTCCAATAGCAATGATTACTGAGTCAACAGTTATCTCTTCGCACTCCTCGGTGGGGATAGGACGCCGGCGACCACTGGAATCAGGTTCACTTAAAACCATTCGACGACATTTCAAAATACCGTTTTTGGAGAATGATTCTGGTAATAAGAGAGGCCTAAAAATCACTCCCTCTTCAAGGGCCAGGTTATACTCCTCTCTATCTGCCGGCATTTCCTCTTCGGTACGGCGGTAGATAATAAATACTTTTTCTACGCCTTTCACTCTTAGAGCTGCCCGCGCACTGTCCACTGCGGTATTCCCACCACCTATTACCGCAACCTGCTGACCAATTTTAAGAGACTCTGGATTTTTGTTGAAAGATCTCAAAAAATCCAGGGTTTCATAGATATGACCATTATCTCCAGTTAGCGGCAGCTTCTTGGAAATTTCCGCGCCGATTCCGATAAAAATATATTTATACCCCCGGTTATGCAAATCACTAATAGAAAATTCTTCTGATATTCCAAATTGGAAATCCACGCCAAGGGCTTTAATAAAGGAAATATCTTTTTTGATGGCAGATGCAGGAATTCTAAAATTTGGCAATATATAGTTTACTACCCCTCCGGGATAATCCTGTTTTTCAAACACAGACACTTTCAACCCGCCTTTTACAAGAAAATAGGCTGCTGAAAGTCCTGCCGGACCTGCTCCGATAATGGCAACTTTTATATCTAATTGTTTTACTTTACTATCACCATCATAAGGTACATCTTTTTTACCATACTTTGCAGCAATTCGTTTGACTTCACGAATATTCACTGCTCCATCATAGTCAAGACGGGTGCAGTTGTACATACACTGGTGATCACAAATGTGGCCGGTGATATTGGGAAGAGGATTCTTTAAATAAATACATTCCAGGGCTTTATCGTATTGTTCGTGACCGGTTAATCGAATATATTCTGGGATATCCTGAGAAATGGGACAGGGAATAACACAAGGGGCAATATAGCAATCTATTAGCTTTAATTTTTGCTTAACCGATACTTTTTTTGTCCCTCTCCATTCTTTCCGGTAATAATTCTCCTGAAGGGACTCTTCAGCTAATCGATCAAGTTTTTCCGTATCAATAATTTTAGGATATCTTCTCTCTTCGACTATTGGTTCTAATTTTCGGGCTATTTCTGCCATTCTCATATAACCGCCAGGCTTTAAAAGTTCTGTGGCCATGGTAATTGGTTTAATCCCTGTTTTAAAGATCTGATAGACATTTTGTTGAGATGCCCCTCCTGAGTAAGATATGGGGAGAGTTCCCGTAAACTCACGCGATAAGCGAGAAGCTAAAGTAATGGTAATAGGAAAGAGAACTCGTCCTGATAAATACATCTCTGTCCCAGGAAGGATACTACCGGGATTTATCGTCCCCAAAGTATTAGAAAGTTTTATTCCGAAATTACGACCATATTCATGAGCAGTTTTTAAAAGTCGCCTCAGCATCCCAACCGCATCATCCCACTGCAAGTCATTAGTAAAGGTAGATTCTTTAATATTGATATAATTAAATCCAAGCTCATCTAATATTTTTCTGACTAATTTATAACCAAGAAGAGTAGGATTCAATTTTACAAAAGTATGGAGCCCTTTTTCTTTCATAAGATATTTACAGATAGATTCAATCTCTTTGGGTGGACATCCATGCATGGTGGATAGTGTTACAGAACGGCTAATACAGGGGGGAATTGTCCTGGCAATATTTTCCGGATTTTTGACCTTTCCTTTCATGTGCAAAACTTCTGAAAAGTTCGTCTCCCCAATAAAAGCACTTAATTCCTCTAAGTAACGCTTAAATAAAGGATGTCGGGAGGCATCGGTTAAGTTATTAATAAATGCATCCATAGGCGGTGTTTTGATTCCCTTTAGATCGTAGCCAACACTCATATTAAAAATAAAAGACTGTTTTGAGGTAATGTGCATATCAAAAACTGCTTTTATAAAATGAAGTAATATCCAGGCTTTAACATACTCGTCATAGGCCTGCTCCAGGGAAAGTTCAGTAGACCATTCAGTATTGTAGCCCTCATCTCGTGCATCAATACAGGGTTTCTCAAATTGCAGGTTATCAATTTCTTGTACGGTCTTAAGCTCAAAAAAGCGTCCCCCGGTCAAATAGGCAGCGATAATATTTTGGGTCAATTGGGTATGGGGACCAGCTGCCGGTCCTACAGGGGTAGCACAGCCTTCATCAAATATTTGAATGTTTTTCCCATTTTCCTTAATAAAAAATTGAGCTTCCGGTATACCAAAAATTGTCCATTGCAATCGATATTCTTCAGTTACCCAATGGAGCAACTGCTTAAAGGGAATTGGCCGCATAATATCTCCCATTCTCTCTCCTCAAAGAAATAGCAAAGAAATAGGGACACATCCTATTTATTCTATTTCATTTTATTTTACTTTTACCATTTAAAGAATTCTCTTACAATTTCAGTATAATTTCCAGTGCAAATCAGATGGTGATTACCAATGAAATTTTTTAAAAAATATTTTACGTCCTCATTCATTTTTACTCTTATTTGAGTCCTGCACAAATTCTCGCTATTTAAATTTTCAATAATTTCTCCCCCGGATACAAAATAGTTTTTACCATCCCCGGAAAGTTTAAAAACGGTGGATTCCCCTTTCCTGATATTCCCCTTTATCCCCACTCCCAAACCTGATTCGAAGTGAGTTTTTAAATAAAATTCATCAGACATATTTAAAGGCACGGTACAATGAGCTAAAATGATTTCATTTCGATCAATATCCACACTGGAAGGATTAGCCATAAAAACAGGCTTATCAGTCAGAAAATGTAATATAGTCATAGATATAAGTGCGGGGATATCCCCTTCACATCCGGCAACAATTCCTTCATCGTTTAATAATGACATACCAAGACAACCGGTATTTTTATAAATTCCCAGCAAGTCAAAACATCTTACCGTAATACCGTCAAGTTTATATTTTTTTACGATAGCTTTAAACCCGCTATAAATTTTCAGTGCTCCTTCAATTGATTTACTATCAAATGCTTTCCTTTTAATATCATTTAATTTCGGATGGTCGAAATGGTAATTTTGCTCAATTTCTTTTACTAATTCATCCATTTGAATATCTATTAAAGAAATACCTAAGGCATTTTTAATTTTATCATAATCTACATCACTGGCTATCAGCCAATCGGATGGTCTGCCAATCACTCCTAATTTAGTTGAAGCTAATCTTCTTTTGACTTCAAATATTTTTCTAAGTTCTTTTATCCTCTTGGCAATATAATCACTATTTCCATAGATTATTTCGGTTTTCTCCCCTTTTTGCCTTAGAAATAAGGCAATCTCCAAAGAAGCGGCTAAAGAATTATGTAAATCGCTGCATAAAAGTAGGTAAGGTTCCTTAATTTGTTTAAAAATCTCTTTAAATTTCGCTTCAACTCCGCCGGATTTTATAAAGATAAGAGAGAAATAATCTTTGCGGTTAAAATCCTTTAAGTCAATTTTTTTCAGTTTCTCACCTAATTTATCTTCAACATCTGCTAAAAATCCTTGCAAAGTGCGGTCAATATATTCTTCGTTATGTATCTCTGAAACCAGAGGATATAATCCTATCTTCACATCAAATTTCCCTTCTTTTATGTATCTATGTTTCTTTTATTAATATTCTACAAAACTAATAAAATTCCTCTTTTTTTTCTAAAATAAAAAAGAATAATTATGTTTCTTGTTTTTCTTTCTCTTTTTTGTTTCTTTTCTTCTCTTTCTTAACTCGACAATAGATACTATATGCTT
>DSEL01000031.1 GCA_011056645.1 Candidatus Atribacteria bacterium | reverse complement strand
TAAGCTTTAGTATTGGTTTTTCCTGCTATAATCCCTCTAACCCTTTATCTATAAAAGAATTAATCAAAATAGCTGATGAGAATATGTATGAAGAGAAAAAAAGAAAAAAAAGAGATCATTAAAAATATCATCAACTTAAATATCATAGACGGGTAGAATTTAAAGATGCAGTATATACCTCACCTCCGAGGAAATACCCAGCAGGCGCTCGCTCTTCTTTAACGAGAGGGACTTTGCTGATTTCCTTGGCGTCTTATTTCTAGCGATAAAAAGAGTTCACTTCATAATTCCATTTCTGTATGATTTATATCGATGAAGCCTTTTTTAGCCTGACAGTTAAAATATTTTTTCAGCAATATTTCCAATTCTTCTGCTGCTTTCATCACTCTTTCTTTGTTGGTCTGGAATCCATCGATAGGAAAAAAGATATTTTTTGAATTTTCATCAATCTTACCAGTATTTGATTGTCTCCAAATCCATCTTCTGGTTCTAATTCTTTTAGAGTCAGCATAGACTAATTCTCCGTTATCCAAAACTTCCACTAACTCTTCTCCCAGAGGAATAAAGGCATCTCCCTTCCTGGAAAATCTTATCCCAATTTCTCCTTCCAAGGCATCCAGATCATGGGCTCCCATGGGTAGTATATACTTTAAAGAAATACGGTTTATCAAATCTACTACAGGATTTATGGAAGGTAAAACATTTCCCTTGGAGACTCTTTTTGCCATCGCTTCAACTGAACTCATAAATTTATTGGGATTAAGGTTTAATTGGGATTAAGGTTTAATTGATTAAAAGCATCTTTATAGGGAATAATCCCTTGATATTCTTTTAAGTTTATACCTTTAAGGTTATTCTCCATCTTGCTCATTTCAATTTTCATCAGATCATATATTTCTGGAATATTTTGCTGATTATTAATCTGATTTCCTACGACAATACCAAAATATAAATTCGGTAATTTTTCAAATACTTCAGCATAAACTTTAAATCCCATGGTTCACTCCTCTAAAATACTTTACTTTAAAAAAATCTCCAAACCAGGGTTTTTGCACTATCTATTACTCCTAATGGTTTATTCCCTGGTTCATCTCTTTAAAATAAAAAGTCTCCTCTTACAGGAGACTTTTTATCGACCGGCATCCCGATCTAAATTAACAAGCTTATCTTATAATTGTATTATAACTAAAAGGAATGATTTGTCAATAACTTGAAACCCTTTTTTCTATTTAATTCAACATTCCTAAATCATTCTAAGTACCCCACTAAAGTTTACACTAACAAACCCTTTTTTCCATTTTTATTCCTTGTTCCCGAGAGGAAAGGGTAGGGTGAAGGTGAGACATTTTCTTTCTCTTGACTCGGTCAGACAAAGGAATTGACAACCACTACTTTGTGGAGTATATTTGCGTTGTAAGGTTTCAAACATTTCCATAAGTGATACTCTTTTTTATATTTTTAGAAATTCCTCGGTCTTTAAAATATGGACATAACCTGCGGAAAGGGTCTGTGCCGAAGCAAGTTTAATCTGCTCTTGATTGAATATACCCAGATCCGGTGTACCGGTGGCATCGATAATAAAATCAACATAATAGTCTCGATCATGGGCGTCTCGAGCGGTAGATTCACAGCAAAAGTTAGTCATGAATCCCACAATAACCACCCGGTTAATCTTTAATTTATTTAAAAGATCAGCCAAGTCTGTATTAAAAAAGGAGTTATACCTATTTTTAATGATTTCCGTTGCGCCTTTAATTATTATAAGATCATCTATATATTCTGCTTCTAATGACCCTTTTTTAAATCCTATTTTTCTTGTTTTTCCGCTAAAATCATACATTCTGCCGGCATCAGAGCCATCAGGATTATGTAAATGTCTGATATAAATTATGGGTAGGTTTTTATTTTCAAAATATCGGATTATTTTATTAATATTTTCAACGACACTCTCCACATGATTTACTTTTAATCTAGAATGGTTTAAAGAATAAATCTTTTGGACGTCTATGACTAATAGAGCAATATTTTTCATCATTTTCTCCTTCCGGACGGTATAATAAAATGATAATTACTTAATTT
>DSEL01000030.1 GCA_011056645.1 Candidatus Atribacteria bacterium | reverse complement strand
TACAAGTAATATACAAGTATACAAGGGACAGACACCTATTTTCTTAAATAGTTAATATTTTATTTTTAAATTAGTGGTTAACCCGATAAAGAGTAAGATCTCCCATTGTAGCAAAGACATGCTAGGTTAACCATATGACCCAAGATCCTTAAATAGGTATCTGTCCCTATTATTCTTAAGGAGGTTTTTCATGAAGTATGTTAAGGTTGCTCAAACAAACGAACTAAATGCAGGAGAAAAA
Source organism: Candidatus Atribacteria bacterium (assembly GCA_011056645.1). Classification (NCBI taxonomy): domain Bacteria; kingdom Pseudomonadati; phylum Atribacterota; class Candidatus Phoenicimicrobiia; order Candidatus Pheonicimicrobiales; family Candidatus Phoenicimicrobiaceae; genus Candidatus Sediminicultor; species Candidatus Sediminicultor quartus. The sequence goes on along the minus strand of DSEL01000030.1, from coordinate 4,432 downwards.
AAGAAAATATCTTTAGAAGGTAAAGAGATACTCATGACGAATATTCAAAATTCATATTATGCAATCGATAACATTTGCCCGCACATGGGAGGTTCTCTATACGAAGGAAAACTTAATGGCAACCACATTATCTGCCCAAAACACGGTTCTATCTTTGATGTAACAACTGGGAAAGTTATCCAAAGTGGTAAACTGTTTTTGCTCAAGGTTAAGGTACATGATCTTCACAATTACCCCATTAAAATAGAAGGAACCGATATATTAATTGGGATTTGACTTCACGCTTTTGTCCATGTTCTATAGGCATGATTTGTCTATATTAGGCTTATTATCATTTTATGTATAAAGTAATAATAAAGAAAATTGTTATTATCACTTTGATTTGAAAAATGATTACATTTCTATAATAATTAGAAAGTGATAATAATATATTCAATATTGACATTTACAATGCTAAATGATAATATAAAATTGCAATTTAAAAGAATATAAGATAATTATTAATAAAAATATCTAAAATGATTCTGGAGTAGTGATTTAATGTTTCAAGCTGGAACCTATAAACAGCAATACGAATATAAGAGCTTTAGCCCTTCTTTTATTAATAAAACCTTTGAATGGAAGGATAAACAGATAAATCTGCAATTAGAAGAAGCGATGAGATATTTAGGGGAACTAAATGCTTATTCTACATTAGTGCCAGATGTAGAGCTATTTATCAAAATGCATGTAGCAAAAGAAGCTACTACTTCCAGCCGAATAGAAGGAACCAGTACCAAGATAGATGAGGTCATTTTACCAGAGAAAGAAATTAGACCAGAAAAACGAGATGATTGGCTGGAAGTTCAAAACTATATTAAGGCAATGAATTTTGCGATAAAAGAATTAGAAAAATTACCAATTTCCCTTAGACTTCTGAAAGAAACTCATCAGATACTTCTTTCTGGAGTAAGAGGAAAATATAAATTACCCGGAGAGATACGCAAAAGCCAAAATTGGATAGGTGGATCAAGCTTGAAAGATGCCTTTTTTATTCCCCCACATTATGAAGAATTACCAGAACTCTTAACTGATTTAGAAAAATTTTGGCATAATCGTCAATTAAGCATACCTAATTTAATAAAAATTGCTATGAGTCATTATCAGTTTGAAACCATTCATCCTTTTTTAGATGGCAATGGCAGGATTGGAAGGCTGTTGATTATTTTACAATTGATTGATTCAAAGGTATTACAAAAACCAACCTTATATCTTTCTGATTTTTTTGAAAGACATAAGGGAAGTTATTATGATTCTCTAACCATAGCACGAACATCGAACAACTTAGAACAATGGGTTAAATTTTTCCTTACCGGAGTTATTGATACTGCCAAGAATGGAAAAAACACTCTAAAATTAATTGTAGGTTTATGTAAACAATATGAAGATAAAATAGTATCTCTTGGTCGTAAAATACCGATTGCCCAAAGATTATTATCATCTTTATTTTCTAACCCGGTAATTTCTATCAATCAAGCATCTGAACATTTGGAGATAGGCTTTGCGGCTGCCTCTCGCTTAATTACTGATTTTCAACGATTAGGTTTGCTTAAGGAAGTAACCGGCTTATCCAGAAATCGCTTATTTGTATTATCCGAATATATCGCTTTATTTAAATAGATAACAAACAGTAAAACAGGGGATGGTTGTTTGTTTGACCATCCCCTGTTTTTATGTTTTTAAGGAGGTATTTATTATGAGTACGGAAATATATTATTTTTCTGGAACGGGAAATTCGTTATTTGTTGCAAGAGAACTTCAGAAAAAGATTCCAGATTCAGTTATAATCCCAATTGTCAGTCTTTTGCATAAAGATTTTATACAAACTAATGGGAAAACAATCGGTATTGTTTTCCCATGCCATTCTCTAACTATTCCTATTGCTGTAAAACGATTTATTAGAAAAATTAATGTACAATCAGCAGAATATATTTTTGCAATTGCAACACGGTACGGAACTGTATTTAAGGGATTTAATATAATAGAAAAATTATTAAAGAAAAAAAATAAACATCTTAATTCACAGTTTATACTTAATATGTGCCATAACGAGGCACCACGGAGCGAACAAAATTACATTGTTCCTTCAAAGTCGGATATTCTACAAATAGAAACCACTGTTCTTAAAAAAATTGATGAAATCAGCAATATTATCAAAACTCAAAGTTCATTTCTTGAAAAAGATGCAGATGTTGTTATTAAAAGTTCATCTAACCCGATAACTGGATTTTTAATAGAGCAATTAGTTGTTTTTGCTATGAATATTTCTGAGTATATTGGGGGAGTCAATTATTTCTACCATGACAATAAATGCAATGGGTGTGGTATATGTGAAAAAATATGTTTATCGAAAAAGATTAAAATTACCGAAAAAAAACCTATCTGGCAGGGAAATGTACTATGTTATATGTGTTTTGCATGTTTAAATTATTGTCCTAAACAATCCGTCCAAATAAAAAATATTCCTTATGTGAAATCGCATACTACTGGAAATAGCAGGTATCCTCATCCTTATGCTACAGTAAATGATATTTCAGCCCAAAAGGAACATATTTGAAATGTCAAAAACAAGGAACAGTTCTTTGTTTGATGGCATCTCATTAATAGAATAAAATAATGAATGAGGTGTTGTCTTATGCCAAAGGAGGTCAGCAGAAAAAGTAACAGCAAAATATACCACATCATGATAAGAGGGATCAATCAGCAGAATATCTGGATATTCTTGATGTTTACCGTAAAAAGATTGAATATGGCCTATATGCCTATTACCTGATGGGAAATCATCGCCTTATTTCACCAGGTGCCACCACCAAAACAAACTAAGGTTTTAAAATATCTAAAAGAGCTGGATGGAAGCTCATTAAGGCAGCTGTCCAGACTGACAGGGGTTACGGTCAATAAGATCTTTAGAGCTTAAAACAAAAAACCGTTCCCTGTTTCTATATTTTAGTCAATTATTTTTTTAAATGAAAGATTGATATTGTAGTCAATATATAATACAATTGTACTCAGAAAGGAATACAGAAATTGGAAATATTACAGATTAGCAAATCTAAATTAAGAAAAGAATTATTAAATCTCTACTTTACTAATCCAGATAAGAAATATTACTTGAGAGAATTGGAGAGGATACTTGATTTTTCAGTGGGAAATATTCGCAGAGAACTTATTCAGCTTAAAAATATAGGTCTTTTTCATGTAGAGAATAAAGGAAATCTGACTTATTATTGTTTGAACAAGTCCTATCCTCTTCTTCCAGAGATAAAAAGCATTATCTTAAAAACTGCAGGAGCTTCAGGGGAACTTAAAGAATCTTTGAAAAAAGTAAAAGGCGTAGAATACGCATTTATCTATGGTTCCTTTGCTAAAGGAGAGGAAAAAGAAAGTAGTGATATTGACTTACTTATTATAGGGGAAATAGATGAAGGTAAGCTTATTGATAAAATTAAAATACTGGAGAAAAAGTTACAAAGAGAAATCAATCTTACTCTTTATGAAAAAAGTGATTTTATCAAGAAGAAAATGGAAGGTAACCCATTCATTTTAGAAGTAATAAAAGAGAAAAAGCTTTTTTTAATAGGGGATGAAGATGAGTTATAAAGAAACAGTTAAACTGATGCTTGATCGTGGATTAATAAAAAAGCAAAAGATAGATTTTAAACAAATTGAAGCACTTCTCTTCCGAGCAAAGAGGGATTTAATCGCTGCAAAAGCTAACTTAGAAATTGACGAAGAAGTAACTTATAACTATGCTTATTTAGCAATGTTAAGATGTAGTAGAGCAATGGTTTTTATAAAAGAATATCGTCCTAGTGATGGCCAACAACATAAAACTGTTATTGAACTTTCTGGAAAAATTCTTGGGGATAGTTTTGTAGATATTTTTAAAAAATTTGATAATATGCGACGTAAACGAAATCAATTTACTTATGATCCTTTTCTACCGGTATCAAAATTGGAAGCTAACAATGCTTTGAAGATTGCAGAGGAGTTTGTAAAAAATATTATAGAAATTGTCAAAAAAGAAAATCCTCAGCAAAATTTTATTTTTTGATTTATTGAATTCCTGCTTGCGCAGGAAAAACAAAAAAGAACGTTTCTTCATCTAAAAACAGTAAAAACAGGCGACGATTCTTTATACAAGGGACAGAAACCCATTTTCTTAAATAATTAATATTTACTTTTAAATTAGTAGGTAACCCGGTAAAGGGTAAGATCTTCCAATGTAGCAAAGACATGCTATGTTAACCACATGACCTAAGATTCTTAAGAATAGAATTTATAGGTGCTCTTTATCCTACTCCACGATGAAAGCCCAAGACCCCAAAGAGCCGGCTATCTTTAATAAAGATAGCAGATTATCTTGCTGTCTATTATAGTACCGTAAGCAGAG
>DSEL01000029.1 GCA_011056645.1 Candidatus Atribacteria bacterium | reverse complement strand
GTCTGATGTTTCGTTTGTCATATCCAACTATATCCCTTACAATGAACAGGGATGGTTTTATGCCATAAATAATAAAGCTGTTATCGAGGGAGGTTGATTTAGAAAGATTGTCCGAAAAGGATATTGAACAGTATTGGAAGAAAAAAGAAGATGATATTGGAGATAAAATTATAGAAAGAATGCTTGCAGAGTTTATCAGTGGTTATCAGAATTTTTCCGGTCCAATTTTAGGAATATTATTTTATACTAAGAGTGCTTTTTATTTTCAGACTTTTCCTAGGGAAAATTGGTTTTTTCCCTTGTTAAAACCGGGAGAATCGTTAGACCGGAATAAACTGTTGAATTTTTGTATTCCCTGGTCAAATGTAAAAAAAATAGATTTTCCTCCAAGGAAAAATCCTTTTTTAGGAATTTTTTTGCCTCAGGAGTACCGTATTTTTATTGATTATCAAAATAATGAAAATAGAACGAACCTTGCAATAAAGATGCAAAGTCGGGAAGATAGAGACAAATTGATTGAATTTTATAAAAATTTGAGGAGTTCTTAACTGGATGGTTGAAACTTGAGATATTAATATATAAATAAAATATATGTCCAAAGGAAAGACTTCGTAAAAGGGAAAACTAAGCTATGTAAAAATAGGTGCCCATATTTAACTATTTATTTTTTTAGCAAAAAGAAGGATTTTAAAAGGTTATGTAGTATCTTTAATATATATAATAGGTGAAGTATTTCACCTAAATAAATATTTTATATTCTATAAATTTGTAAAACCTTATATTGTAACCTGTATGAAAGCAATAGGAGAGACCTTTTCTTTATCTAAAAAAGAAAAGGAGCCGAAGAGGCAAGATACTCAAGGTATCCAAACTTTCAGGCAAATGGACCGTTACCGGACAGAACTCTGGAAAGCTTTATACTAAAAAGCACCGACGGGGCAATTCCTAATCTTTAGGAAAACCCATACAGAGTTTACTTTAAATGATTATTTCCTAATTTCTTTAGTAAGAATCAGTAAGAATCGTTCAGGTAAAAATACAGAGGAAGAGAGTAATATAATTATTTTTCTGCTCTGTCCTTTTTGTTACTAGTTATTGAAAAGAAATAACATTTTTGTGAATTTATGAAGCTTGATCCCAATACTTTCCGGAAGATACGGTTACCCTTGATGCGGCTATTCATACAACTGTAAAATGGCTGGAGAAAAAGAGCATTGAGCATGCGAACGCTGAAAGGAGGTGAGAGGAAGCCATAAATTATTAGTAAAAGTTTTATTAGTTACATAGCTGATAAAATCTTTCTTGAAAGTCAGGCTGTAGTCAAATAATAAGGTGTTTTATGGCACCTGAAAGTTAAAGGAGGTTAAAGAAAAATGAAAAAAATTATGGTGTTATTGGTCTTAGTTATTGCATTAGCTGTTTTCTTAATGGCCATGTCAACTTCCATCTTTGCTGAAAAGGTTTCTATTTCATTTTCCTACAACTCAATAAAAGGCGGAAGGGGTACTCAGTCGGCAGAATGGATTGAAGATACCGTTATTCCCCAATTTGAAAAGGATATGAAAGATAAAGGCATAGATGTTGAGGTAAAGGCTCTGCCAAGTGGCGTTGCGCCGGAAGATTGGAAGATGCAGTTTGTATTGGATGTGAAAGGTGGGATTGGTCCGGACGTAGCCTGGATAGATTTATTCTGGGTACCAGAATTTGCAGAAGCAAAATTAATACTGCCTTTAAATAAGTATGTTGAGGCATGGCCGATTTGGGATGAGTTCTATACTCCTGCAAAGAAAGCGGGGAGTCATAAAGACGATGTCTATGCTATTATGTACGGTTCAGATGTTAGGATGGTCTACTACAATAAGGAGTTGTTTAAAAAAGCGGGTATAGCTCTTCCATGGCAGCCCTATAGCTGGGATGGCTTACTGACCACAGCTCGAATCATTAAAGAAAAACTGCCCGGTGTTACCCCACTACAGATAAACGCTGGCACGGACATGGGTGAGGCTACCACCATGCAAGGCTTATATATGGTGCTTCTGGGTGCAGGTGGACGCCTTTATGACTGGGATACTAATAAGTGGATAATAGATAGTCCTATGTTAAGGGATACCGTTGACTTCTACAAGCAAGTTTACATTGATGAGAAGCTGGGAGATGCGGAAATGCAGGTAACGGCGAAATCTCGAGACAAAACCTTTGAAGCCTTTCAACAAGAAAAGATGGCTATGTTAGTTGAAGGTACCTGGTTTTATTCATCAGTAATAGCACCGAACGGAAGTGTACCGATACCAGATCGCGATGAACGGATTGGTTGGGCAGCTATGCCAGGAAAAGGCACTTTGGGAACACCTACCTTTGCCTGTATATCTGGTGGAACAGGTTTTGCGGTTAATCCAAATACTAAAAATGCTGACTTAGCTTTTGAGTTAATAAAGACTGCTTTAAGGCCGGATGTTTTGGTAAAGCTATTTAATATAAAACCATTTTCCCCGATTTACCAAGGATTTGTCGAACTTCCTGAAGTTAAAGAAAATAAATTTATTGCTGATACCAGCGAAGCCCTAATGCCTTATACTACCATCAGACCTGCTAAGCCGGAATATCCAGAAATCTCCTATCAGGCACAATTACTAACCGAAGAAATTGTCATGGGCGTATCACCCGAAAAGGCATTAGAAAATTATGGTCAAGGTGTAATATCCATAGTAGGAGCAGAGAACGTTGAAAAATTAAAATAGGACTTGGTTTGCTTGTTAGTTTTAATTAAGTTTTTTGTTACTAGAGGTAATCGGGTTTATTTTTAAACCCGATTACCATTTTTTTAACAAACTCTAAAGAGTCCTAAGGAGGTGTAGTATAGATATATGTTTGAAGGTGGGATAATCCTTTCTAAAAAAAGGGCGTTTTTATTTATATTACCTGCATTAGCTTTTGTTACCGTTTTTCTAATTTTTCCAGCTATTTGGGCGATTTATATAGGACTAACTAATGAGTCATTAACTGGTATTTTTGGGCTAAATCATCAATTTGTTTGGTTTGATAATTTTATAAAAGCCTTTAAAGATCCCTGGTTTCGTAGCTCGCTTCAGATTAGTTTTAAATTTGTTTTTGGATCATTGGTGGGACAAGCTGGTTTAGGATTATTGCTGGCTCTATTGCTGAACAATAAAAAGGGCATCATAAAAGAATTGGTCAGCAATATTGTTATTATCGCCTGGATTATACCAGGGGTAGTGGTGGCTTATCTCTGGGTAGCTTTTTTAGACAAAGACTTTGGTTTACTTAATTCTATTTTAGAAATATTGGGTTTTGCCAGGGTGAATTGGTTCCATACACTACCGGTTGGAGTTATTATAATCTTTAATACCTGGCGTGGAACGGCTTTTTCCATGCTTTTGTTTATGGCTGCGCTACAATCGATTCCTCCTTCTTATCTTGAGACTGCAGATGTTATAGGAGCCTCAGGTTGGTGTAAACTTAGAGATATAATTTTACCATTAATTAAACCTCAAATATTAACTGATCTTATATTGCTGACTTTGTGGACATTTAATGTATTTACTCCTTTTATCCTCACCAAAGGTGGACCTGCTCATATGACAGAGATTTTACCTATCTATACTTACAGAGTTGCTTTTATGGGCACATGCAGGATTGGCCAGGGAGCGGCTATATCTACAATAATACTTTTGATTAACTTAACTTTAGCTCTTATATACTTAAAAATGTTAAAAAGGAAGTGAAGTAATATGATGTTTAAACAACGAACAAATTTGTGGAATAATTTTTGGATATATTTGATCTTGTTTACCCTTGTATTATTCTTTCTCCTGCCTATGATTTGGCTGGTAATTGCACCATTTAGTTCTAAAGCTAGTTTAGCAGTAAAGATAACCTTACCAAGTTTAAATAATTTCAGAGAGCTCTTTAAAAATAAAATTGCTATGTTAGCTTTTAAAAATAGCTTTATTATATCATTTTCATCCACAGTAATCGTTGCTATTACTTCTATGCTGGCTGCTTATGCCTTATCTCGGACAGATTTTAAATGGCGTAGTACTTTGTTATATGCTTTGTTGCTATTTTCAACGGTGGTGACTGGGATAGCAGCTATGGTTCCTTTATTTGTTCTAAATTTACGACTTGGATTAATTGACTCTTATTTAAGTGTTATATTTGTGTTTATTGGTGGATTTTTACCAGTAAGTATTTTTATCATAAAAGATTTTTTTGATGCCATACCCAAAGATTATGAAGAGGCAGCAATGGTAGCTGGAAGTACCCCTTCACAGGGATTCTTTCGAATAATTCTTCCGCTTTCTCAACAAGGCATGGTAGTTATAGCCTTGTATATTTTCATGAATACCTGGGGAAGTTTTTTGATGCCTTTTATTTTACTGAGGAGTGTTAACAAATATCCCGTATCAGTGGCAATATACACTTTTTTTACCCAAGAGGGTCTTCCCTTGTTAGGGCTTCTTTCAGCTTATTCATTATTATATTCTCTTCCAGTAATCGTACTTTATATTATTATCAATAGAAAGTTTGGCTTTGGATTTCATGGTGGACTAAAAGGATAAAAAGGAGGCATTATAATGCACGATGTAGCATTTGAAAAAGTTACAAAAAAATTTGGAAAAGTTGTTGCGGTTAATAATATTAGCTTTCAAGTCAACAAAGGTGAATTATTTACCCTATTAGGTCCTTCGGGTTGCGGAAAGACTACGACCTTAAGACTAATAGCCGGATTAGAGGTACCCCAATCAGGTAATATTTACATCAAAGGCAAGAATGTAGAGAAATTATTACCAAAAGATCGTAATATAGGTATGGTATTTCAAAATTATGCACTTTTTCCACATATGAACGTTTTTGACAATATAGCCTATCCTTTAAAAATTCGGAAACAGCCCCAAAAGGAAATAATACATAAGGTTACTGAAATAGCAAAAAATCTCCAAACCGAGGAGCTATTAAGCAGAAAACCCAACCAAATCAGTGGTGGACAGCAGCAAAGAGTGGCTCTAGGTAGAGCTATGGTACAAGAACCAAATGTTTTTCTATTCGATGAACCGCTCAGTAATTTAGATGCAAAACTACGAACAGAGGCGCGAAGTTTCCTAAAACATATACAAAAAGAGATGAAAACAACCGCAATCTATGTTACACATGACCAGAAAGAGGCCATGGCTATATCCGATAGAATTGCGATATTAGATAAAGGGGTTATCATGCAGATAGGGACCCCAAAAGAGGTCTATAAGAATCCAGAAAATGTGTTTGTAGCTGGGTTTATCGGGGACCCTCCAATGAACCTTCTCGATTGCTCTATAAAATATAACCAAAATAAAACAGTGTTAGATTTTTTACAGTTTAAATTAGACATTTCTCCCATAAGAGATTTAGTAAGGGAAAAAGTAAATAATGAAGAGGTTATAGTATTAGGAATCAGACCGGAAGACATTACGGTAG
>DSEL01000028.1 GCA_011056645.1 Candidatus Atribacteria bacterium | reverse complement strand
ATTTAGTAGTAGACTTGACCTATGCCTGGATTGATCCTCGGATAAAATATACTTAGATAATTACAAGAGAAGGGAGATATAAAATCTTGGAAACTAAGTTAACCGAAAGAGAAAATAAAATTGAGGATAAGATAGTTATTGATAAAAAACCTGAGGTGAGTTTATGGAAAGATGCCTTTCATAGATTATTAAAAAACAAAATGGCCGTAATGGGAGGCATAATTATTCTTGTTTTAATTATTCTTGCTATTTTTGCTCCTTATATTGCACCTTATCATTATGCAGAAGGTAATCTCTTAGATAATTTTGCTAAACCAAGTACCAAATATTTACTGGGAGCAGATTTTATGGGTAGAGATCTCCTGAGCAGAATCATCTATGGCACTAGAATATCGTTAAGCGTGGGAATAATTGGAGCTCTTACTGCTTTTATAATTGGAGTTTTTTATGGAGTTGTTTCGGGATATTTTGGGGGTAAAGTTGATGATATTATGATGCGCTTTGTGGATATCATGTATGGCTTTCCTACTATATTATTAATTATTTTGTTAATGGTGCTTTTCAAATCTACTTTTGCCATTGCTACTCCGGGAACTTTTGCCGGATACTTAAATGTGGTTGATAGAGCTTTTGGTGGATTATTCTTTATCTTTATCGGTATAGGAGTTACTGCCTGGCTTGGCATGGCGCGTATTGCCCGAGGGATGGCTCTCTCTTTAAGAGAGAAAGAATTTGTTGAAGCTGCCAAGGCAGAAGGTGCAACTAATTTTCAAATTATTGTAAGGCACATTATGCCTAATTTGTTAGGCCCATGTATTGTCAGAGTAACTCTGGATATTCCAAGATATGTCACTTTTGAAGCATTTTTAAGTTTCATCGGTTTAGGGGTAAATCCTCCCACTCCAAGTTGGGGGATGATGATATCAGAAGGATATAAAGCTATTCGCTCTTATCCTCATTTGGCGATATACCCGGGATTAGCTTTGGCTATAACTATGATGGCTTTCAATTTTTTGGGTGATGGGTTACGCGATGCATTGGATCCGCGAATGAAATAGTTTTTTTATGCGCCCGTGGCTCAATGGATAGAGCAGGGGCTTCCTAAGCCCTTGGTTGGAAGTTCGACTCTTCTCGGGCGCACCATTTTAATGTGACTATTTTATCAAAAAAACAAAATTGTATAAGGATTTCCCTTTTTTTATAAAAGAACCTGCTCTATTAAAAGGGAAATGAGTGAATAAATCCGCCTACTTTAAAATAAATATTTCTAATGGAAAAAGTTTTAAATTTCGAACTAAAGACTAACGAATAATTTATTAGGGGTTTTTAAATGAAAATTGATTTCGCAGATCAAATCAAAGAGATATTATTAGATTCAATAAAAATAAATATAGAACAAGACAATTTTCAGGTGAGAAATATTCCTGAGATAATATTATTAAAACCAAAAAATAAGGCTCATGGAGACTTATCTGCTAATATCGCAATGCAATTATCCCGTGAATTGAAGTTAAAACCCATTGATATTGCTCATCTTATTGAGAATAATTTAGATGTTCAGGATACAATAGTAGATAAAGTTAAAATCGCCGGACCAGGTTTTATCAATTTTTGGTTGAATGAGAATTGGTTATATAAGGTGCTAGATGAAATTAGAGAACAAGGAGAGAATTACGGTAAAGTAAATTTAGGCAAAGGGAAGAAGGTTCAAGTAGAATTTGTCAGCGTTAATCCTACCGGTCCGCTACATGTTGGTCATGGAAAATGTGCAGCGGTCGGAGATGCATTAAGTAGTATATTAAAAGCAGCAGGATACGAGATAGAAAAAGAATATTACATTAATGATCAAGGAAAACAGATAGACATATTAGGTCAATCCGTTCATGCAAGATACAATAATTTTTTGGAGGGGAAAAAGGAATTTCCTACTAATGGCTATAAGGGTGAATATATTTTTGATATAGCCAAAGAAGTGATCGATCAATTTCAAGACCGATATAAAGGAAGAAGTGATAAAGAAACTCTGGAGTTTTTTAAAGAATTTACTTTAAATAAAATATTATCAGGGATTAAAAAGGATTTAGAAGATTTTGGAGTAGAATTCGACGTCTGGTTTAGCGAAAAATCACTTTATGAGCAGAATAAACTTCAAGAGGTTATTGAATTACTTAGAGAGAGAGACTTTCTTTATGAGGAAAAAGGAGCACTCTGGTTAAGGTCCACTGTTTTTGGTGATGAAAAAGATAGAGTAGTCATTCGGGAAAACAACATCCCTACTTATCTTGCCTCCGATATTGTTTATCACCAAAATAAATATCAAAGAGGATTTGACAAGGTAATAGATGTTTGGGGTGCGGACCATCATGGCTATATTAAAAGGATGAAAGCAGCCATACAAGCTTTAGGTTATTCTAAAGATTTTTTAGATATATTGATTGTGCAGTTCGTTACTTTAATAAAAGATGGAAAAGAAGTAGGTATGTCAACTCGAGGAGGAGAATTTGTTACCCTTAGAGACTTAATTCGAGAAGTGGGTAAAGATGTAGCTCGTTATTTCTTTTTAATGAGGAGTTATGATAGCCATACCGAATTTGATCTTGATGTAGCTAAATCTCAATCTATGGAAAACCCGGTATATTATATTCAATATGCTTATGCGAGGATATGTAGTATAATAAAAAAAGCTGAGCAAGAAGGAATAAAAATTGATAAGAACCAGGAAGTTAATCTTCATTTATTGGACAAAAAGGAAGAGATTGAATTGATTAAAAAACTATCTTCTTTAAAAGAAGTGGTGAAAAAGAGCGCTTTAACCTGGAAACCACACCTTTTAACTACTTATCTTTATGATTTAGCTTCCTCTTTCCATAAGTATTATACATTACACCGAGTAGTTACTGAAGATAAAGAATTGACTAAAGCACGTTTAGTATTAATCAGCAGCACTAAGATAGTATTATTTAACACCTTTAAGATTTTAGGGATTTCAGCTCCCGAGAGCATGTGAATAACAGTTTGCCAGTTATTATGATATTAATTCATTAACTGACTACCCAAATAATCAAATAAACAGCTAACCATATATTTTGAGGAGTAAAAAGAAGTTGGATATGACCAGATTTGTAATAATTACCGGCCTATCCGGTGCAGGGAAAAGCATAGCCGTTAAATGCTTTGAAGATTCTGAGTTTTTTTGTGTAGATAATATTCCTTCTAAGCTAATCCTTAAATTTGCTGAAATTTGTTTACAATCAAAAGGGAAACTATCAAAGATTGCTTTAGTGGTAGATATAAGGGGAGGGATATTTTTTCAGGATTTATTCGAATCGCTGGATTATTTAAAAGAACTGGGGATTAATCGAGAGATAGTATTTTTAGAAGCAAGCGATGAGATTTTGATGCATCGGTTTAGTGGAACCAGAAGGAAGCATCCTTTAAATATTTCAAACAATATCCTTGAAAATATACAAGCAGAGAGAGAGCAATTAAAAGAATTAAGATCTCAAGCTAATTTAATAATAGATACTTCTGATTTAACTCCCAAACAATTAAGTCATGAAATTATCAGGAATTTTATAAAAGGAAAAGAGCAAGAGATTAAAATAACCTTAATCTCTTTTGGATATAAGTATGGTATTCCTATTGATGTAGACTTGATCTTTGATGTTAGGTTTCTTCCCAATCCCTTCTATATTGATCAATTAAAAAATTTACCGGGGACCAACGAAAAGATTGAAAAATATGTAACTGAATTTCCGGTAACACAACATTTTGTAGAAATTTATTTTAATTTACTGAATTATTTAATCCCCTTTTATATTAAAGAAGGCAAGACCTATCTATCTATTGCTTTTGGATGTACGGGGGGTAGACATAGGTCGGTAGTTTTAATAAATCGTTTAGCAGATTTTTTAGAGAGGAAAGAATATAAGTTGTTTGTGAAACATAGAGACATAAAGAAAGAAGAAATCAAGATTAAAAACAACTTATGAAGTAAGATAAAGACGGGGGAAACAAATCTAACCCTTACTTTTATAAAAAATATTAAAAAGAAAGAGTTCAATGTTATTTTCTTACCGAGTAAAAACTGAATTAGCCAGGATAATCCCCCAGAATGTATCTGAACAGAGGGATGAATTACTGGCATTTATAAAATTAAAAGGAAAGTTAGTTAAATCTAATCAGAAAAAAAATGTAGTTATTATTTTAGATGATCCGACTACCACGCGGACAGCTTATAATTTGATTAAAATGGTTTTTGGGATTTTCCCCTCGGTTAAAAAAGAAAATTTATCAAATACCAAAAAATATTACGAGATTAAAGTTCCTTTTTTAAGAGAAATAGAGATTATTTTTAAAGAATTAAATCTAAGCTGGGAAGATAAACCTATATCCGACAAACAATATATTCTAAGAAATATAATAAATTTGAATAAAAATTTTTCTAAAGATTCCTATTTACGGGGAGCCTTTTTGATAAATGGATTTGTAAGTGATCCGGAAAAGATGTATCACTTAGAAATTTCTACAAAAAACAAAGGAGAGGCAAATTTTATTCATGCTCTCTTAAACTATTATGATTTAAACTCGCGGATAAGTTTCTGGAAGAAAAAGTGGGTAGTATATTTGAAGAGGGGGGAAAGCATATTTGAATTTTTAAGATTAATCGGACTTCAGGATGCTCTGCTATATTTTCAGGATATAAGGGCTAGAAAAGATGTTTTAAATATTGTAAACAGATTGGTTAATTGCGAGACCGCAAATTTGGATAAAATAGTTCTTTCGGCAGCTAAACAATTACACGATATTGATGTGATAGAAAAAAAAATGGGTTTGCAGTATATTTCACCGAAATTGTTCTTGGTAGCTGAAGCACGTAAGAATCTTCCTTATGCCAGTTTGCAGGAATTAGCCGAGGAATTAAATTTTAAACTAACTAAATCAGGAATTTATCATCGGTTAAGGAAAATATCTCAGATTGCGGAAAATTTATAAACCATTTCTTAATTTTTATAATTTTAATTAGATACAATTCAAGAATAAGGGATATCAAAATTAGTATGTTAAATTTTTGTTAAAATTAAATAACTATATAAAAGGAGAGGAATTAAAATGGCAAATGTAATTTTAAAGAACCTTACTAAAAAGTTTAAAGAAGTCACAGCCGTAGATAATGTAAATATAGAGATTAAGGATAAAGAATTTGCGGTTTTGGTTGGTCCGTCGGGGTGTGGGAAGACTACAACTTTACGGGCAATTGCTGGCTTAGAGGAAGCAACCTCAGGAGAGATATATATTGGCGATAAGTTGGTCAACGATATTCAGCCTAAAGATAGAGATATTGCCATGGTTTTTCAAAACTACGCTCTTTATCCGCATATGGATGTATATAACAATATGGCTTTTGGACTAAAATTACGGAAATTTCCCAAAAAAGAGATAGACCAAAGGGTGCAGGAAGCAGCTGAGATTTTAGGGATAGAAAACCTATTAAAAAGGAAACCAAAACAGTTATCCGGTGGACAGAGACAACGAGTAGCAGTGGGAAGAGCTATTGTAAGAAAACCAAAAGTGTTTTTATTCGATGAGCCTCTTTCAAATTTGGATGCTAAGCTAAGAGTGGCAATGAGAGCAGAAATTAGCAAACTTCACCGCAGATTAGAAGCTACAATCATTTATGTCACTCATGATCAGGTAGAAGCAATGACGATGGCTAGTAGAATATTTATCATGAATGAGGGGTGTTTACAGCAATCGGGTGCACCTTTAGAAGTTTACCAAAAACCAAATAATAAATTCGTGGCTGGTTTTATCGGATCTCCGGCAATGAATTTTATAAACTCCAAAATAGTAGAGGAAAATGGAGACTATTTTATCGATGCTGAAAGTTTTAAAGTACAGGCTCCCCAGTCTTTTTATTCCAAAATAGAAGATTATGCCGGGAAAGAAGTGATTTTTGGAGTTAGACCTGAGGACCTTCACGACAAACAATTCGTTTCCCAAATTAAACCTTCTACTTCCAATACTATAAAAACTAAAACAGAAGTAATTGAGCCCCTGGGGGCAGAGATCTTTATTTACCTTAATTGTGGAAAGCACTCTATAATAGGGAAAATGGATTCTCGTACCCAGGTAGAAGTTGAACAAAACATGGAAGTAGTATTAGATATGGAGAAGACTCATCTTTTTGATACAAAAACTTTATTGGTTATAGTATAGAAGAAATATAAATTAAGGTTTAGCGTCCTAACTTGTTTTATATTTTAGTAAATCATGGAGGATATTTTATATTTTTAAGAAGTTATATCAAAGATATGACCATGTCATATACCAGATAATAGTGGAGCTTGAGAGATGAAACCCGAATTATCATTGATACAAAAACAAAAATTAGTTCTTACTCCCCAATTATACCAAGCAATTAATATATTACAATTAAATTTAGCTGAACTAAAAGATCTAATTGACGAAGAATTAGTGAATAATCCGTTGTTGGAAGTAAAACAAGAAGCAGGTTCAACAACCGAAAAAATAAATCAAGAGGAAAATTCTTTAACGCAAACTGAAGTATCCCAAGAAAAAAAAGAAGAGAATAGCTTGGATGATTGGTTAAATTATCTCCAAGAAAAAGAAAATCGATCTTTACCCAATAGAACTGTATTGGAGAAAGAAAATAGAGACGAAAATTTTATTTATTATAGAGAATCATTACAAGAT
>DSEL01000027.1 GCA_011056645.1 Candidatus Atribacteria bacterium | reverse complement strand
GTATAATTCTTTAATAGTTCGAAGTATCTCTTCATTATTCGGTCTTTTTCTTAATTCAAACAAAAACACTCCTGAGTATTTATTTTCTTTTAAACTTCTTACAAATCCTTTCCAATCAATATTGCCTTCAAAAAGGGGAGAATGATCATCACTTTTTCCGAAATTATCGTGAACGTGTAAATGACATAAATAATTTTTTATTTCCGATAAACACTTTACGACTCCACTATGATTATAAAGAAGAGAAGTAATGTTGCAATGTCCGGTGTCCAGACAGATTCCCAAATTTTTTGAATTAATATTTTTTACCGTTTCTAATGTCTCAGTAATACTATCGCCGGTTTTTCCGGGCAAGGTATTCTCCAAAGCAATTTTAATTCCCCAACGTTCACAAAATTTTAGTATTTCCTCTAAGCTTTGTTTGCTCTTTTCTCTATGCGTTTTTCTCATTTTCTCATCTTTAATTTTACTTCCCGGATGAACTACTAAAATTTCTCCTCCCAATCTCAGCAAAGCTAGGGCGGTTTTTTCCACTTCCCGGACAGACCATACCCGATCATATTCCTCAATGAGGGAAATATCTACTACGCCATTAGTAGGCATATGCATAGATATTACTTCTATCTCATTTTTTTTAAATTCTTTAGACATTTCATCCAGGTACTTGGGGTCATGATAATTAAAATGTCCTTCTTTTGGTTTTATTTCGATATATCTTATTCCTGCCTCTTTAAGTAGAGGCAATTTTGATTTTAATTGGTAATCCTCCAACGGCATAGTTGATATTCCAAAATTCATTTTTCATCCTCATTCTTTCTCTATTTATAGGAAACTCCTTTTAATTCTTCAATATATTTTTGGGCAGCAAAAGCAGCAGTAGCTCCCTCTCCACAAGCAGTAACTACCTGTCTTAAGATTTTCTTTCTAACATCTCCACAGGCAAAAATTCCCTTTTGAGAGGTCATCATATTATCATCAGTTAAAATATAACCTCTTTGATCTAATTTTACTAACTCTTTTATAAATTTTGAATTAGGAATATTCCCCACAAAAATAAATACACCTTGACAGGGGATTTCTTTTTCTTCATCTGTTTTTTTATTTTGAATCAAAACACCATTTACTTTTTCCTGACCTATTACTTTTGTCACCGTAGAATCCCAGACAAAATTTATTTTATCGTTATCCAAAGCCCTTTCCTGTAATATCTTAGTTGCTCTTAATCTATCACGACGGTGAATAATAGTTACTTCTCGAACAAACTTGGTTAAATACAAAGCTTCTTCGATAGCTGTATCTCCTCCCCCAATCACCACTATTTTTTTATCCCTAAAAAATGGAGCATCACAAGTAGCGCAATAAGAAACGCCCCTCCCCGTTAATTCTTCTTCTCCGGGGATTCCCAATTTACTCGCTTCTGCCCCAGAAGTTAGAATAATAGCAAGAGCATTAAACTCTTGGTTATTGGTTTTAATTATTTTTAAATTATTTCCTTTCCTTTCCATCATTCTAATTTCTACTACTTCACCATATTCTATTTTTAGACCAAATCGATTAGCCTGTTCCTCCATTTTTTGCACTAATTCTAATCCGCCTATCCCCTCAGGAAATCCGGGATAGTTCTCTATTGTTTCAGTAAGGACTGCCTGCCCCCCAATCATCGCTTTTTCAATCAATAAAGTTTCCATTCCAGCTCGACTAAGATAGATTCCCGCGGTCAAACCGGCTGGTCCGCCACCGATTATTATGGCATCATAAATCACTTCTGTTTTATTCTTTTCTTGTATATTTACTTTTGTCTTAGTTAATACTTCTAACACGATAAAATCACATCCTCATTGCTTAAATAGTTCCTTAGTTAACTGGTTAACTAATTCGATCTTAATTCATCGACAAGATAAAAATATATACATTCTATACTATTCGTTCTTTCTATTCATGCGATACAAAATAAGAATTTCTTATTGTTTTATCTTTATTTCAATATCCCCTCTGCCAAAACCCTTTAATGAAGATAAAAGTCCACTAATAGTGTTTTTGGTAATCTTTGCTATAAAAGAATTCATCGAAATTGTCTGCCCATTCACTTTCACCAAAATTGAAGGTTTCAAAGAAGGACAATCATCGGAAGTTTTATTTCCTTTGACAATTTCCTGAGCTAAATTATAACAATTTTGATATCCACATTCCCCGCAATTCAAGTTAGGTAATTTAAATGATTTATTGATAGCTATTTCCGCTATTTTTTTTATATCCTTATCATTCAAAATGTTAAAATCGCAAAATTTCTCCTTTGTTTCCTTAGAAACAAAACTAGCCGTACAAAGTTGTAACCCATCAAACAATCCCACTTTTTCGCTTTCTTCTCTTAGACAGACAATTTTGGGAAAAGTTTTTTCCTTTTTAAATCCCTCTATTAGGACAATATCTGCTTTAAAATATTTTATAATCTCTTCTAATTTTTTTTTATCCCTTAAAAAAAATACTAATTCTTTAGGAGTAACTGCCCCTACCTGTGTAAGTGTTTCTTTATATTTTGAAGTATCCGAATTAGCCAGATCAAGGTCTTTATCAATATGTTTTATTACGGCTACCTTAATACCTCTTCTGTTTAATTCGTCAGATAACCTAAGCGTTAAAGTAGTTTTACCACTTTTCTTATATCCAATTATTCCGATAATCTTCATGATCTATTCCTCTTTTTGTTTATTATTTTATCATATTTATCATCATCCAAGCAGAAATTATAAACAGAAATATAGCATAAATTTTTTTTAGTAAAATTTTATCCACTTTTATGGATAACCGAGAACCAGTTTGAGCCCCGGCAAAAACCACTAAAGCTAGAATTAGAGCCATTTTAAATTCAAAATGTCCGGCAAAAAAGTGCCCCCAAAAACCAAATAAAGCAGTAATGCCTACCATAAAACATGAGGACCCTACAGCAATCTTCATTGGAACTCCCAGTAATAATACCATTAAAGGTACTTTTATTATTCCTCCTCCAATTCCTAATAAGCCGGCCATTAAACCAGCCAGAGCAGTAAATGGAATCCCAATTAAAAGATTTACTGAATATTCTTCTTCTCTAAATTTTATATGCCAACAACCCCATTTTTTCTTTTTAATGAATTTATCTTGAATTTCTTTGTTAGATTTTAACATAAAATATCCGGAAACAATCAGTACTAAAATAAATATTATTTGTAATTCCTGAGCTTGAAGTAAGTAAGAATAATATCCACCTATAAGAGACATAATAGCAGTCAAAGGTTCGATTAACAAAATTAATTTCCAATCGACCAATTTCGCCTGGCAATATACTAATGAAGAAGAAATAGAGAGAGACATTATTATAAAAATACTAATTGCTGCTGCTTGATAAAAAGGGAAACCAAAAGCTAATAGAACGGGTACATAAAGCACTCCACCACCTATTCCGATCATGGAACTAATACTTGCGGATATAAAAAATGCCAGGTACATAAAAACTGACTCAATCATATTTTTCCCTACACTTCAAAATAAATTCCCACTAATGTTTGATACCTTTACTGCTTTATCTCAAGGATTCAATTTATTTTAAAAAGAATATTACGCACACTAATATAACAAAGAAGAATTGAAATATCAAAAAGTAAAATGATGATTTTTCTAATAAATGCAAAAATTAACTTACTTATAATAAAAAAAACTTTTATTTTGCACTAGAAAAATGTTTAGGAGCAGATCCGGTTCTTTTTAATTTCTCATTATCTTTTACTATTTTGAAGAATATCTCTACCAGCTGCGGATCAAACTGGGTATCAGCGCATTTTTAATTTCCTTTAGCGCTTGCTTTTTACTTACCGCACCTTTATAGGGACGACGGGACTGTATCACATCATAGGTATCAACAATAGAAATAATATGAGAAAAAAGGAGGATCTTTTCTCCTTTTAAACTATCTGAATAACCATTACCATCCCAGTGCACATGTCTATTTCTTATTTATAATTTACCTCTAACCAGGAATAAGAGTAATCTTCTTCTATTCCTGCCCAGAATAAAAGGTTTTTGAGTTGGTGCAAACCTTCTAACATGGTATCTAAGGATTCTTTTCTATTTGCCCCCCTTTCCTTCTTTTCTTCTGATCCTTCTGGAATCTCTTGTACTGCCATCTGCATATACCTTCCTGCAATTTCACTCACGGAATTCATATCGATATATAATAGAGAATAAACTTTGGGAAAAGAAAGCATATATTTTATAGGTTCCAATGTATTCAAGGCGACCATATCTCCTTTTTCCGTATCTATAATATTGGCAATGCTACTGGACAAAACAAATCTATCTCTCACGATTCCATACCCCAAGGGGAACACTGGGTTAGGTAGGCTTTTGTAATTTATTCCTTCATACTGATTGTCTACTAACGTCCCACCCGCCATGGGAGCAAAGTCCTCTAACGCAGGATAAAGATTTTGAATAAGTTTTTCTTCTGAAGAATATCCCGTTATTACTCCAACTTTGGGAAAAATAGCGGAAGTATCGAAAAGTCCCAAACTAAATTCTTTTGCCGGCCAGGAATAAATAGTTTTCTCGATATCAATTCCACTTCTTTCTTGAATCTGCTGCATATTTTTTTCTAAATTAAGTTGAAGGTTCTTGCTAATATAATTTTCCTTTATTTCTTCCCAGATAAGAGGCAAGACACCTCCAAAATAAAAGAAGGTGTTTTTAGGAAACATGGAAAGAGATTTTAAATTATTTACATCTGCTTTTTTAAATATATTAAAATATTTTTCTGCTATTTGTGCAACCATATAGGCCTTAAACTGTTTTTCTTGATAGCCTCCTATGCAGCTTATAGTGCCCATATCCTTAAAATAATCCCGAGAATTTCTTAAAGTCTTAACTAATTCTTCCTCTTCGACTACTCCAATTAATTCATCTAAAAATTGATAGAGTTCTTGGCCAAACAAGCAGAAAAAGAAACTTGAAGGACTTATTTTTTCTCCGGTTTTCACTTTTTGTATTTGATATTCTAAATTTTCCAGAAGAGAATTGCACTCTCCTTGAAATACTTCTATAGCTTTTTTAACTGGAGATAAATTTCCTCCAATCACTAAGGTATCGCCTAAAAAAGCGTAAGAAATGGATTTTATAGGTTCCAAATCTTTACTTTCGGGAAGAATGATATTAAATATATCAATCCCTTTATAATTTGATATTTCTTCAATTAAATCATTTTTCGCCTCAACAGCTCCCAGAAATTTAGTAAAATCACGACTATTAGAGGGAGATAAAACAAGCAGCATTTCAGGAACTCCAGCTACAGAAACACCCAGACAAGAGAGAATTGCACCAGCGGAAAAGATATTCTCTAAAAATATAGGATCTAGGACATCAAACCCTAGTTCATTTCTTATCTCTTCTCTGGTCATTTTGTAATTTTGTCTTTCGTTGCTTAATTCTCCACCTGGGGCAAGGTTCATGATACCAAATTCAGATAGACCTTTTATTAATTCTGCATCTTTTGTTTCTAAAATCCCGATAACTTTTTCTGGAACTACTTCTAATAAGGGATTACCATAAGCAAAATTAAATAAAAAAACAAACAATAAAAATATAGTTACGATCATATACAAAATTTTTAACCTTTTATTCATAATTTCTTCTCCTTTTTAATTTATTTTATTTGAATGATATTACTGCTTTTTTATTATACTGTTTAATCAGATTGCTTAGGTGGGAAGATCCCAAAAAGTTCCTTCCCTTGACAAAACTGCAAATTTGTTTAAAATATTCAGTAAGATATTTTAGAAGGGAAATATTATCATGCCAACATACGAATATAAATGTAAAAAATGTGGGAATGCTTTTGAAAAATTCCAATCGATTACAGCCGACCCCATTAAAAAATGTACCAATTGTGATGGGGAAGTCTATAGATTAATAAGTAAAAAT
>DSEL01000026.1 GCA_011056645.1 Candidatus Atribacteria bacterium | reverse complement strand
ACTATAAAAAATGCCATTCTCAGTATGATAAACACCTCCCTGCTTAGCAAATGATATTACGTTATTTCCCTCTAACTGGTGATACCCAGTCTCTAAATAATTGCTAACTCCGTCAACAGTTCCTTGAACATATGCTTCCGGATATTGTATTGGCTCTAATGGTAGTCTTAACGTATGAGATTGTAAAATATTTCCACAAATAGTTCGGTATTTTGTGTAAAAAGGGAAACAATCTGAATCATATCCCACATTACCGGTACAATCTACTATAAAAAAATGGAATCCTGAATAAGTTTTTCTATCAAAAATAATATTTTGATCTTCGTTTAACATATATTTGATAGTGGTGTCATCACAATATCTTGCTATAAACTGCCTTTCTTCATCAGTATAAGACTTTGGATAATATTTTCCTTTGTAAATTCCCTTGAATCTTCTAATATGTACTAAAAAATTATGGTCATTAAACACCTTAAAATCAGATTCAAATCTCCTAAGATGGGGAGGCCACATAACATATACAATTGGAACTTCTATATGATGTTTCCTAAGATAAAGAGCTTGGTCTAAAAATATTTCTATACCAACTTGGGTTGGATGAAAAGAAGCATTTATATTCAATCTTCCTTCTTTTGCTAAACGAGTATTTACCAATCTCTCTAAGTTTTGTGATAAATTAGTTGTTATCCTAAGACTCCATTTAGGTTCTTCTTCAATCATTTTAACAATATTATAAAAGGCTTCTCCTAATGTTGGCTCCCCAAAAGCAAGATAAAAAATCAATTTTTGGTTACCAAAAGATCTCTTAAAAGCATCATGCCATTCTTCGGTAGTTCCCCAAAAATAATTTTCCGCTTTTGGTGAATATGAATAGTAACAATAAGGACATTTATAATTACACTTACATTCTCTCCCATTATATTGCCAAAGAATCACAGTATGTGATTGAGGAACTACATGCAAAAGAGATTCAAAATAAATTTCGTAACCCAATTTATTTGGATGTATTTTATCTCTTAAACCTTTTTGAACAGGTTTTATTTTTCTTTTCCATAATGAATTCACATCAGCTATTTTGATATGTTTTTGTCTAGCAATTTCTCTAATTACACAACTATATTCATCAACATCTTTGCTGGTTCCTTTAAAAATTCCTTGGTAATCTGGATTTATAGTAAGTAAAATTACTCTCGATCCAATTATTTCAAATTTCTCTATCATGTATATAAGATTTTTCTTAAATTCTTGTTTAGATACACCCTTCCTCCAATCATTCATTCCAAACCCTATAACTACTATTTGTGGCCTTTCATGTTGTATTATTGGAATTCTCTTTAATCCATCTTTGGATGTCTCTCCAATTACACCAGCGTTTACTATTTCAATTTTATTATCAAAATACTCATTCTTAAGAATTTCTCCAAAGGCAGGAACATATTCTCTGGTTATTGAATCACCAAAAAAGACTATTTTGCAAGGATTTTCCACTTAAATTATCTCCTTCTTACAGAATTTGTAAGTTCAATTAAATCTTCTATATTAGTACTCGCAAGTTTTTTAAGCCTAGAAATTTCTAAACCTATTACCTGGGAACGTTCTTTGTATTTTTCAAAAGTAATTAAAATTTTGTTTATCAATTTCTCACTTGTTATTGTTTCTAAATCAAGGGAATATTCACTTTGTTTAATGCTTTCCATGTATGCTCTAACTTTTGGCATATATTCAAGCCCAATTACGGGTACACCAATTGATGTCCCTAAAATTAATGAATGAAGCCTCATGCCGATAACTAAAGAACTTTGTTTTACCATTTCAATAAATTCATCTACTTCTGGTGCACTTGAATGAATGTATATTTTATCTTTATGTTTCATATATGATACAACCTGTTTTGCTACAATTCTATCATCATCGTAAGATGTAGTTCTAAAGGGTACAAAATAAATTTTTTTATTATAGTGTTCTATCAGAAAATCAGCAGCTATACTTAAAGACCTGATAAAATTCTCATTAATCTCTGGTTTCTCGATATAGAATCCTTTGCTAAACCAATGACGAATACAAATAATCACTTTAGGTGAAACTAAGTTGTCTTCTAATTTGTCTGTATTAATGTTAGTCAGTAATACTGCTGGGTCACTTACTACTTTCACTTCATTTGCAACCCTAATGTCTCTTAAAATGTCTTTTGAACTGCAGTCTCTCACAGTTATCACATCAACTTTGTCTAAGGCATCTCTGATTAATTTCCTCGATTCATCATAGCGAATGTTTTCAACACCAACGGCACAAAGCGCAGTTTTTATATTTAATTTTTTTGCAAATTTAAGCAATCTTAGCCATTCTTTTAAGCTTGATGAATCATTTCCATAATCTTTTAAGAGACCACCTCCCCCTAAAATAAACAAATCGCTTGTTTTTATCTCCCAAATTCTTCGTAAGAAGTTTCGTCTCCCTTGTGAATTAACACTTCTTACTCCATGTGCTCTAAATACCTGCTTTGGTTTGCTGCAAAATACAACCACTTTTATGTTGGGAAATTTACTAAATTCCTGCAACAGGGCTTTTAGAATAGCCTCATCGCCTAAATTTCCTTGTCCATAAAATCCGTGTATAGCAAATTTTTTCATTTCTACTACCTCCTTACGAATTTCACTGCCGCTTGTCTTATATTCTTATCGTTGCAATTCCTTGTTAAATAATGATATCTATAAGAAAGATAACAATATGCAAGGTACGGTAGTAGTGGTAATCGAAATATAGACTGTAACTTCTTTAATATTTTTATTGATATAAATTCTTCTAAATAGTAAACATTATAAAGAAGTCTTCCATTTTCATTCAGTTTTGGCTCTTCAATAGGCTTTTCCGCTATATAAATAATATCATCGATTTCGAATCCTATATCCGCGAAATGCTTTTTTATAAATCGCTCATCATACCTCCTTTGAAAAAAAACTCGTCCATCCTCTCGAACTTTGCTTGACCAATAAAAATTCCGATTCTTTAGCCACTCCTCGCTATATACCACACTGGCTGGGAAGGTAACAACAAAAATACCATTAGGTTTAAGAATGCGAGCTACTTCTTTAGCAAGTTCCACGTCTCCATTATCAGGCACATGTTCTAACACTGACACAGAAAAAACACGGTCAAAAGATCTATCGGCAAAAGGAATATTAGTAGCATCAAAAGTTTCAATCTGTGGTGAAAATCCAAACTCTTTTGAATATATCTTAAAATCCCCTACAAAATAATTTTCAACATCGGATATTGTTATATTTACAAAACCGTTAGTACCCAAGTATAACGACAGCAATTTGGGGCTTGATATATCCAGTATTCTGGATTCTTTCTCCAAATCCATTAAGGTTATTGTAAGAGGTAACTCAATCATTCTCACATAATTCATAGGCGCACTAAACCATTCCTTGAAATGTCTAGTTTGATGAACTGTTTTGGTAAATACTTTCGGCAATATTCGCAAAAGATAGAAAACTTCAATTTCTTTCTGTACATTACGGACTTTTTTCAAAATCTCGCTTTCGTTCTTTATTTGTACCACTTCTGCACCCCTTTTGGAGCAAAGCAAGTTACTTTCGAATGCATAGTTTCTATCAAAATGAAACTAAAACTCATGATAATAATCAGACTTACTTAAGTATTCTGCCTCCTTCTTGAAAGCCATAACACTGCCGTGGGGAACCAGTCCTAACGACTCATCAGGTTCAATAAATTCAGGTTCAAAAAGATGCCTTATCCGTTTAGGTAATAGCTGAGCTATACGCCCAATAACCCGACGTGTTATAGAAAGATTAAGGTTTTGTTTTTTCTTTTGAAGTGGAAATACACTATATGATCGATTTGTAACAATAAAGCGACATACTTTTCTAATAGCAGGTCTATTTGTATCATGTATAGCAACGACCCCACCAACACGAAGTATTCTGTCAACATAGAAAAAGTCAAGAAGTGTGTAGTCAAACGTATGCCATCCGTCAATAAAGGCGAAATCAATCCTGGCACATTGGTCTTCGAGTTTAGGCAAAACCAAGTGAGACGGTGCCTCATAAAACTTAATCATTTCTTTATAACCAGCCTTTCTTAAACTATTGAGTCCGATGCCTTTCCTATGCGTCCCATTGCAATAACCAATGCCCTTCTCCGTTGAAAATTGTTTTGGGTCTATGGTGATAAGACAGGCATTGAGTGTCTTTGCGAGCGCATCGCAAATGAAAAGAGATGATACTCCTAATCCTAAACCTATATCAACACACACGACTGGCTTTATATCACGAATAATTCCCTGAAGAAACAATCCTTCCTCAAGTGAAACGGCACCATATACTTTGACTCTCTCTCCATTTGGAGATTCAGTGTAACCTGAACGCATTATCTCTTCTAGTACTGGATTCATAGGTATTCCTCCCAATTTTCTATCAACCGCTTTCAAAATCTCACTTTCATTTTCTATTTGTATCAGCTTTTACATAATTATGCACCATCTGACTTTGTAGTTTTATCGTTCCTCGTTAGATCGCGTGAAGAATAATTTGTTTTGTATGATTCCTTTTATTTTATAATCATATAACCAATCAAAAATAATAACCATGCTGACATAAACTATACCACCAATAAATATAAGCACAATGAAAGAAAAAAGCCCGGTGGAGCTAAAAATATAGAATTTAGATGTCAATATAGCAACAGACATAATTACTGCTCCTATTAATGGAAAAATAATCAATTTTCCAAATTCCCAAATGTGGCATTTAATAATTTTTATGGTCAAGTAGAAAGTGATTGGCTCAACAGGCAGGATACTGAGTAATACAGCAAGTGATGCCCCCAGAATGCCCCATTTTATGGTGAGAGGATAGATAATAATGACTAGCAAAATAAGCCTTGTAAACTGCAATTTTGTGGATATTTCTGGTTTCCCAACACTTTGGAATATTATGGTTGTTGCTCCTATTGACCTTATTAATCCCCACAAAGCCAAAACCATCATCGCCGGAACCATTTGTAACCATTTCTCTCCTAAGAATATTTTAGTAAAATTAGGAGCTAATATAAAAATTAATCCGGCTATGGGGAAAGATAAAAATGCGGTAAGTTGTAATACTTTTAGATAGGCTTCCCTTAATTTAGGGATATTATCCTGTAATTTTGAATAGGCGGGGAAAGTTATCTGGGAAATTACATGAGTAATCTCAGTTGCCGGCATATTGGAAATCCGATAAGCCATTTGATAAAAACCTAATGCTGTGGTTCCAAGTAACTTACCCACAAAAATATCATCCCCATGAGTAATTAAAAAAACCAATATGCTTGAACCAAAAATCCATTTCCCAAAACCAAATAATTCTTTTACTTTTTCTAGAGCAAAGTTTAATCTGGGCCTATAAGGATGTATTAAATAACTTACAAAACATCTGGTTATATTGCCTGCAAGCAAACCTAACACCAGTGCCCATACATTTCTTAAGATTAAAACTGCTGAAATTGCAACAATAAAATCTGCTAATGTTCCTGTAAACTGATAGATAAACTCTTTATTAAATTCCAATTCTTTCTTAAAATAGGTAATACCAATATTGGTAAATGCTTGAAAAAAAATTGAAAATCCAATTACTCTTATTATTGGTTTTGCTTCTGGTGTATTGAAGAAAACTGCCGCATAAGGGGCGATAAAATATAATATGATAAAAAGAACAAATCCTCTTAAGATTAAAAAAGTCCAGGCACTATCAAGATAAGATTTTATTTCTTCTTTTTTTTGTATCAAAGCAGTTTGAAAACCTGTTTGCGTAAAAGTCTCCAAAACAGACATTGTAAGTAATGCGATACCCATTAAACCAAAATCCTTTGGTGAAAGAATACGGGCAAGAACTATCAATCGAATCAAACTAAATCCCTGATTGACAATTCTGAGAAAAAATACCCAGAATCCACCTTTAACTACTTTTTGAGAAAGAGTTTCGCCAGGGGTTATTAAATTTTTAAACAATTTCTTTGCTTTATTCAATAAAATTATTTCCCGTATTTTTGATTAATTTATCTATTTACCTAAATTCCCACTTTTGTGGGAATGACAGAATATATTTTTATTAACTTTTAAACTTATTATCTTCTCTCTACTCCCTCATAAATAATACCTAAAGACTTTAAGGCGGCTAGGTCGTATAAGTTTCGTAAGTCAAGTAAGATGGGAGATTTGAGTAGTTTTTTTTATTTTTGTTAAATCCATATTACGGAATTGATTCCAATCCTATTTAATCTTCCAGTTTGCCGGTCATCCTGTCTACCAGTCTATTTTAGTCTACCGGTCTTTCAGTCTGCCAGTCAAAGAAAAATCTGAAATAAGCGTATAGTAATAGCGGATAGTTATAGCGCGGGCAATAAGTGCGAGAAAAATACAAGCTATAAAAACCGTTTTTCGCTATTAGTCAAGATTGTTTCGTTACTTTACTTTCCAAAATTATAGAAAAAGATAGATTCCCATTTTCATGGGAATGACAGAGACAATCGAGGTTTCTGTCCTGCTATAGATTCTTTAGGATGGATTCTATATTGATTATTTTAATATTTTTGGATATATTTTTATATTTATTTATTTCTTTAGTTAATTTCTCCGGGTTGTTGGTAGAAAGTATGACTATATTTTTGATAGAAAGACTATTATCGCTTGAACATTGAGATAGAAAATTGGTTATTGAAATAGTCTTACGACCTAAGAATTTTCCTTTGGATGGGTCATCGCTTATAATAGCATTTAGTTTTAAGGGAGTGCCTATCCCGGCATAGTAAGTGATTTCAGCAAGCTGACTGGTGCCATAAATATTGATGGTTTTTTCTCCTTGCTGGTAGAGTTTTATTAGGTAAGCAGTAAGTAAATCCCTGGTATAATGATAATAGTGGAGTGTTTCCTGGAAACGGCTATACATCAGTCGGCTGACATTTGCCATGCCTTCGGGGGTGATGAGATAGAGAATTTTACGGCCGGTTAATTTTTGGGCTTTAATCCAACCCCGATGAATTAAGTTTTGCAAGATAGCATTGGTAAGACCCAGCGAGATGTTTAGCTTGTGGGCTAAAGAGCGCTGACTTAGAGATGGGTTATCTTTTATCTCCAAGAGTGTATCAAGATGTTTTTGAGTTGGCATAAACAACACCCGGTTTTCAGTATAGTGCAGGTCGGATAAATCCGACCCCTTGTACGATAAGAATATCTAAATTATCAACTAAATATGTTAGTATGATACTGGAAGAGTTTGTAGTTGATTAGGTCATCCGACCCCTGGAGCAATCATCTTTT
>DSEL01000025.1 GCA_011056645.1 Candidatus Atribacteria bacterium | reverse complement strand
CTATAATAATTATTAAATACAGGGTATTTTTTAATGCCTTCCAAAAGGTTGAATCTTGAGTTAAAGTAATAAAATTATAAATACCAATTTTACCTTTTTCAGTGATAAAAGCAAGCTGTAAAGTTTTTATCAAGGGATAGCCGATAAAACCAGCTAAATATATTAAAGCTGGGAGAAAAAGCAAATAAGGTATCCATTTTTTTTCTCCATGGTCAAAAGATATCATTCTTTCTCCTTTTCACTCTTTAAAGAATGCACCTCCTTATAAGTAAAAGATTTTATTTTTACTATAAGGAGGTGCAGAGAAATTAGTGTTACAACAGTGGCACACCAACTTCTTTAAATATAGCTCTTAACTTATCTCCTACTGATATAATAGTTGCGTCAATATCCGCTCCTTCAATGACTATTTTAGTGAAAGCATCCCGATAAGCAGCTGAAAATTCTCCACCTTTTGCTCCCAGACTCGGTATCATTGCTATGACTGAATCCGGAGATCCTGATTGAGCAAGTACTCCTGCGGCTAAAATTTTAAGCGGTCCCTCGGGGATCACTCCTCCCGCTTCTTTTATGGTAGGGAAGAAGCCTATGTTTTCAAGCATCTTAACCTGGATAGCCGGGCTAGTAAGATAATCGATTAATTTGATAGCATTATCTTTCTGTGGAGCTCCTGCAGGAACTGCTAAACCTACAGCTACAGTTATATATCCTCTACCTTGAGGTCCACTGGGGCACGGAATGATGGCAAAATCTTCAGGTTTTTCAATGACAGCATTCTTTATACGGGCGGTATGATCCCAGGCAATCAGTACTTCTTCTTTGAGTAAGGGCTCATCCATCGATTCCCAGACCGAGCTAGAGGGATGTACATATGATCGAAGTTCTTTAAGATACTCCCACAATTTAACTGCTCTTAGACTATCGAATGCTGCAGCTTGATAACCGGTGAATGATGGATAAATATAACCATGTAAGAATCTATGCCATAATCCCTTAGGACCCATCGGGAAACCAAGCTTTTGTCCTTTAAATGCATCATTAAGGTTTTTTGACCAATTTAGGAGAGCATCGTAGGTCCATTTTGCACTTGCACCGGTTACATCTTCAGCTTTTAAACCAGCCGGTAAATATTGGAATGCTTTTTTATTCACCGCCATGACATAGGTTGCTTGCATCCATGGTACATAAACTTTTTTACCAGCCATAACAGAATAATCTTCTAAGGCTTTAATAAATGTCCGGTTGGGTAAACTAATTCCACTAAGATCATCAAATAAAGCCTTCGTATTCATTAAATCAAGCCCACCATGCAACTCGCCAACAAGCGATATGGTTACTTTTTGAGCAGAGACTTCGGCAGAAAGACGGGTAAACAGGTCAGGGTACTCCATGGGAATAAATTCAGCATTTATACCGGATTCATCGGCAAAACCTTTAAGTAATACACTTTTAGCAAATATCTGCTCAGCCGCCGGTACCATTTGTGTAGATGCAAAGTTTAATGCTGTTTCTGCAAATACGGCTGAAGTAAAGAGCATACAGAAAAATAACACTACCATAAATTTCTTTAACATTTCAAATCCCTCCTTTTAAAATTTTTAACTTAATATTTACAGTATCAGATCATTATTTATAAGATATTTTTTATTTTATCACCTCCCGTCACTCTGCTGCTAATGATGCATTAAATCATTAAAATTTACAGGTCGTTTATATAATTCAAGAAATTCCCTTTCTTCTGCTATCTGCATAAGTAGTAATAAAAATATCTTTTACACAACCTTGTTTATTCATTCTTGCCCATCAACTAATTATTTAAAAGTGAAAGAAGTCACTCCTTATACCTGTATATTCTTCAGTAATCGGATAGCATTATCGTGAAATATTGAACACATACTCGGATCATCCAGTCCGATGTCTCTGCAAGCCTGCCATTGAGCTTGAAAAACGGGATAAGCAAAACCTCGGGGAAAATGGTTGGAATCTGTGCCAAAAATAATTCTTTGAGGACCTATTGTCTCAGTAAATACACGGAATAGATCGTGAATGGTTACAGGATATGGCATCCAACGAATCCAATCGTTTGTCCCGGTGGTATCAACATAGATATTAGGACATGCCCAAGCCAATTGAAGTAATTCACGAGTGTATCCACAACCAAAGT
Source organism: Candidatus Atribacteria bacterium (assembly GCA_011056645.1). NCBI lineage: Bacteria > Pseudomonadati > Atribacterota > Candidatus Phoenicimicrobiia > Candidatus Pheonicimicrobiales > Candidatus Phoenicimicrobiaceae > Candidatus Sediminicultor > Candidatus Sediminicultor quartus. The sequence continues at coordinate 2,675 of DSEL01000025.1, read as the reverse complement.
GAGGAATTATAAATGAAATACCTGGGAATCCTTTTGCTATGTCGTGAATCACAAGAGGATTCATATTGATTGCATCACCGATGCCGCCTCCCCCACCCAGGATACCAAAATGAATCAGGACAGGAAGCTGGAACTTTTCGGCTATTTTCCATAAAGGATCTAATTTTGGATCATCCAATCTTTTTTCTACTGTGGGAGCAAGTATTTTGTAACCACGTAAATCTAACTTGGTAATTGCCCGGTCAAGTTCTTCTGCTGCACCCGGGGAAAATGGATCATGGTGAGCAAAGCCAACAAAGATGTCAGGAGCAAGTTTGATTATTTTTGCTAACTGATCATTCCCTCCACCGGTAAGAAATACAACTTTGTCAATTTTATATTTTTTGGTTTCATCCACCCATCTTTTTGCTTGAGTTTCAATATTCGGAATATTTTCTTCAGTATCTGGAATGAGGTAAGTATCACGCCAACGTTTACTAAGGATTTGTTGGTTCTGATTTATTTTTTGAAGTTTTGTTCTTCCAAAACGATCAACAAATCTCTTTTCCCATCCATCTAGATAAACATCATGGTAAACCGGAAAGTGCAGATGAAAATCAATGATAGAAATTGAAGGGATTTTAAGCATTATAGATCCTTTCGGTTTCATTTCTTTTTCAGTGGGAAACATTTTTATTACTTAATGTTTTTAACTATATTATAAATGAATTATATTTCGATTGTCAAAAGAAAGAATTGCCTCTTTGGCAATCTTTCCTCTAACTACCACACTAAAGTTTACACTAACAATTACCTCATTAAAAAAGTACTCCAAATTATTTTAATTATAGTTTAATCTCCTCTATATTTAAAGAAAGGAAATGATATTCTATTTTCGCACCTACTCTCTTTATTTTCAAAATTCAGTAAAATGCTTCTGCTTTTTCTCTAAAAATTGTTTTATATATTTTGCATAAACTTTCAAAATATCTTTACTCCTCACGCAACCCCTTATAATATAAGGTTTTTTATCTACATCTAAAATAAGCCATTTTAAGCCCCTATTTTAAAAATATGACCAATCACCTTAACCCCACTTTTATAGTTTTAGACCTTTAGCTACTGATTGACTCAACTTTGGGTCAGCCTTAGTCAGGTTTCCAATCTCCCGCTGCTGTATCGATTTGTTAATGTACATGAGATCGCTAACCAGGTTATCTACCAGATGTTCCTGATCCATCTTACTCAAGGAACGATATCTTTCTCCAGCTTGGGCGAAATCATTTGTTTTACTGATTTTTTGACGAGTCACTTCTCCTTCTATCCTGTATTCTCTTGGAGTACCAGTTGGAGCTTCCTTGGGTACATCGCGATCCAGGCTACTGGGTTCATAATTAACCGGCCCACTGAATTCTCCAATCTGCATAGCTCCATCTCGTTGATTGTTATTGACCGGTACGATAGGACGGTTAACAGGAAGTTGCAGGTAGTTCGCACCCAAACGATGGCGTTGCGTGTCAGCATAGGAAAAGGTTCGACCTTGCAGCAATTTGTCAGCAGAGAATTCGATTCCCGGTACAATACTGGCAGGACAGAAAGCGGCTTGCTCTACTTCAGCAAAGAAATTCTTGGGATTACGATTGAGTATCATTTTACCCACCAGCATCAAGGGGAATTTATCCTCAGGCCAGGTCTTGGTAGCATCAAGTGGATCAAAATCCTGGTTTAATTCTTCAGCAATATCCATCAACTGAACATTGAGTTCATATTCAACCTCTCCATTGCTGGCTAGCGTCTCCCAGAGATCGCGGGTAAGGAAATCCGGGTCAATACCGGCCAGTCTGCCTGCTTCATGACGGTCAAGGCTTTGAACGCCTAATTTAGGTTTCCAGTGATATTTCACATAGACAGCCTTCCCTTTGTCATTCACCCAGACATAGGTGTTGACACCAAAGCCCTCCATCATGCGGAAACTTTTTGGTGTTCCCCGATCAGAAAAAAGCCAGGTGATCATGTGGGTCGACTCTGGGGTCAGAGATATGAAATCCCAAAAACGATTATGATTAGAAGCTGCTGAGGGCATATTGTTATCCGGTGCACCCTTAAAGGCATGAACCATATCCGGGAACTTGATAGCGTCTCTAATGAAAAATACCGGGAGATTATTTCCCACCAGGTCATAGTTGCCCTCTTCGGTATAAAACTTAACGGCAAAGCCCCTGGGATCCCGCACTGTATCTGCAGAACCTCGTCCTCCGGTAACAGTTGAAAACCTTACAAATACTGGAGTTTTTTTCTTCGGATCTTGAAGGAATTTCGCCTTGGTGAAAGACATCATGCCCTTGTAAGTCTGAAAATAACCGTGTGCTCCTGCTCCCTTGGCGTGAACAACTCTTTCCGGAATGCGCTCCCTATCAAAGTGAGACATCTTCTCGATAAACTGTATATCCTGTAACAAAACCGGACCCCGTTCACCCACGGTCGTTGAATTCTGGTTATCAGAGATGGGGACACCCTGATTGGTAGTCAAATATTTTTCTTTCCTTTTTTCTTTCATAACATTATCCTCCTTTCATAAATAAAAAATCCTTTCTTTTTTTTATTTTTTTTAGGTTAATCCATCAATTTTTATGGTTAAAACCTGACTGCAAGTCGCTATTGCGCCTATTTTAAAATACTAAGGCAGTGTGTTATTT
>DSEL01000024.1 GCA_011056645.1 Candidatus Atribacteria bacterium | reverse complement strand
TATCTAAATGGTTTAAACCAAAAATAGCCAAAGCCATCTCTGAAAGACCGGAACCTACCAGACCAGCCAGGCCCAGGATTTCTCCCTCTTTTAGTTTAAAGGAAACATCTGAAAACTGTCTTTCTTTATTTATCTTTTTTACTTCTAAAATTACCTTAGCTTCCTTTTTGTGTTTTACTTTGGGAGGGAAAACAAAATTTAAAGAGCGGCCTACCATATTATTGATTACCTGATTACGGTCAACCTGGGACATCGGTTTAGTCAAAACTAATTCCCCGTCCCGCAGGATACTTACCTGATCAGCTATTTCAAATATCTCTTCCAAGCGATGAGAGATGAAAAGGGTAGTTACCCTCTTGGCTTTTAATCCTCGTACTACCTCAAAAAGGCGGCTGGTTTCTTCTAAGGTTAAAGCAGCAGTAGGTTCATCCATAATAATGATTTTAGAATTTAAAGATAATGCTTTAGCAATCTCTACCACTTGCTTCTGGGCAACAGTAAAATCCCCTATCTTTAAGTGGGAATCTAAATGAAATATCTTTAGAGAATCTAAAATTTCCTCGGTCTGTTTATACATTGACTTACTATCCATAAAGGATAAAGGTCCTCGGATTAATTCCCGACCTAAGAAAATATTTTGGGCTACATCCAAAGTTGGGACTAAACTAAATTCTTGATGAATTAAACTAATTCCATAGCGATAACCGTCAGAAGGAGAATTAATTTGGGCTTCCTGGCCAAATACTTTAATAATCCCGGCATCACGTAGCAATTCCCCTACGGCTATTTTCATCAAAGTCGATTTTCCTGCTCCGTTCTCTCCGACAATAGCATGAACATCAGCTTTTTTTATCTGGATACTGACTTCTTTCAAAGCCTGCACTCCAGGAAAACTTTTAGAAATGTTGATAAATTCTAAAGCCAAATCGTTCAAAATATCACTCCTGAGATTAGAATAATATTAGCATAAGGACTACATTCTCCTGTTCTAATAATTGCTCTTGCCTGTTTGGATAATTCTTTTAACTCTTCATGAGTAATAAATTTAATGTCCCTCATCAGTGAGGAAATTACATTTAGGGTTTGAGGATTTTTTTCTTTAATTTCCTTGGCAACATAAGCCTCTTCGACCTGTAATTCAGAAAGAACTGCTGCTAAGACTTCAGCAAAAGAGGGCGTTCCGCATTTTAAAACCAAATCAATTCTCTCAATTCCTTTAGGAATAGGTAGTCCGGCATCAGCAATAATTAACATGTCACGATGCCCCATCTCGGAGATAAGCCGGTTAAGTTGAGGGTTTAAAATACCATCTTTTTTCATCTTGAGACCTTCCATCTGCCTACTGAATCCCGTTCAATAAGCTCAGTTTCAAGTTCTATAGATTTCTTTATTTTTTGCTTGTTAATCACTTTGAGCAAAGTCTCAACTGCCTTTTGACCCATCAGGTAGGTAGGCTGAGCAATAGTGGTCAAAGGCGGATAGGTGCAATCAGAAAAAGATATGTTATCAAAACCGATTATAGATATATCTTCTGGTACCCGCAACTTTAATTGGGCAAAAGCCTTTAAAGCTCCAATAGCCATTAAGTCATTGGCTGAAAATATAGCGGTAGGGAGATCATCTGAATTCTTTAATTGAGACCAATATTGTACTATTTTTTGAAAAGCGGTATCCAAACGGAAATCAGCCGCTAATTCGTTTTTCCAATTTATTTGAACTTCTCTAAGAGCAGTTAGGTAACCCTTCTCCCTTTCCTGATTAGTTTTAGTTTTTTTTATTCCGGCTAAATACATTATTTTTTTGTGTCCCATTGCTAACAAATATTTAACTGCAGAGTAAGCTCCGCCAAAATTATTTACTTTCACAATAGGGGTGGTCATTCCATTTATTTCTCTATCAATAAGTACTATGTTCATTTTTTTAAGCAAGAGAAGTTCTTCTTTGGGAAATTCCTCCTCTTCTCGATAACCAGCTGTGGTTAAAATTACTCCATCTACCCGCCGGGAATATAAAAGTTTTAAATAACTGCTTTCCTTTTCCTGAATATCGTCTGAATTAACCACCAATACACTGTATCCATAATTTTCACAAACATCCTGAACACCTCTTACCAAATTAGTAAAAAATATATTGGTTATATCCGGTATGAT
>DSEL01000023.1 GCA_011056645.1 Candidatus Atribacteria bacterium | reverse complement strand
CTTTTATTTCATGATTAACTTCGCTTTTTTGCTCAAATCTTTTAGCGGCCTGGGAAACAGCTGAATAATCCATCTTGAAAAGTTCACCTATTTCAGATAAGGAAAGTGGCGTGAACCGCTTAACGAGATAGATGGCTAAAGAGCGATTCAGGTTCCCTCTTTTTTTATCAAATATCCTCTTTCTTTCAATAGGTAATGCTTGCGTCATTTTGGTAATAATCGTATCCACATCATGTTTAGACTGAAAGCGGGTAGAAGGAATTTCTCTTCTTCGTCCTAGATGTTCTATCTTTTCTTTTACCCTTTCAATAAAGGTTGCACTGCCAAGAGCGATATGGTGATAGGATTCCTTAATGGGATCTTTCATATTCTGACTTTCGCTAACATACTCTCGATATTTGTTCATTGCTTTAAAAGTATCTTGGTCTATAGATTTTAATACAAAAGAAGGATCGGTCATATCAGATTTTCTTAAATTTAAGTAATCCAAATAACTGCTCCAGGGATAATCTTCTAATTGCTTTATTATTCCAGCCCGTAAGGGATTTAGATGAATATAAGCTGAGAGAACAAGCGCATAATTGTCGGCATCCACCAGAATAGATTTAAACCGGCCTTGAAAAAGAGGACCGATGATTTGATGTTTATTACGAAACCAATTGGCATAAGAACTGTTGAGATAGTGGATACCTTGAGACAGGTTGGATTTATTCGTTTTGATAAAGATATGATAATGATTATCCATGAGGCAATAAGCGTAACAAATCGTCGAATATTTGATGAGCATTTCTTTTAATCTTTTTAAAAACACCTCTTTGTCCCGGTCGGAATAGAATATCTTTTCTCTCCGGTTGCCCCGGGAGGTAATATGATAAAAAGCATTTTCAAAAGATAATCGTAAAGGTCTAGTCATATTAAGATATTAGCACCTGAATAGAGTTATGTCAAATGTTGAGACCTGACCCCTTTCTTTTTTTAAAACCAAAGAGATTTATGGTTAAATCATTTCAGGGTGTATTTTAATTTTCCATTTCCTCCCTTTATGAAAAGTTAGTTAAAGTTACCGAATTACTGAGCTATTATAACCGTCCCCCTAACATTTTTCATAATTATATCTCCTTTACAAGCTCGCTTTGTTATCGGCAAAGCGAGCTTTTTATTTGCTAAAAAATTTATAGTATGAAGTTTCGTTGGAACACGTTATCCGTAATTTTGACAATTTCCTTAACTTTAATTATAATCAGAGCAGAAACCGACGTGAGTTAAAAAAAACATGAAGAAATTTGGAGGTTTGAAATGTCTATTTCACAAATGTTAAGTTATAGAATTTTACTCAGGAAGGAACCGGAAGGCGGTTATACGGTAACTGTCCCTTCTCTCCCCGGATGTGTTACCTATGGCGAATCCATCGAAGAAGCAACGGAAAGAGTAAAGGAAGCTATCGAATTATACTTAGAAAGTTTAAGATCTCATCACGACGAAATCCCCAATGATGAAGGCACTTTAGAATATACTCTTACGGTGGGAATAAGTGCCTAAACTACCGCCTCTAAACTCCCAGAAAGTGATAAAGATCCTGGAAAGTAATGGTTTTGTATTAGATAGGACCAAGGGGAGCCATCGAATATATTACCATTCTGAAAGTAAAAGAAGAGTTATTATCCCTTACCATAAGAAAGATTTGCCAAAAGGCACTTTAATGGAAATTTTAAAACAAGCAGGTATTAGCAAAGAAGAATTAAAATAAATATTGAAACCCAAACCCTTTTATTTCACTTCATTTTTGCTTTAATGAAATCAGGAAATAACATTATTTTTTCAGCATCATCTGAGTAAAACAAAAAAGGTTTTACTTCTTCAACTAATTTTTTAAAATTTACTTTCTCGCACTTTAACAGCAGCCTTTTTTTAATCTCTTCTATACCGGTTTCTTCTTTAAATTTCATCTTCTCTCTTAAAAAATGATAACTTGGGTTTGTTTTGGAAAAAAGAAATATTACATCATAGAAATCTCTTCCCATCGGCCTAGGACGATATAAAACAGCTAATATTTTCTGAGACAATAATATATCTGGTGGTATGGCATTTATTTTCATAAAAATATCAAACTTATTTAAAATAACTCTCTCGGTCTTATAATCAACATTTTGAGGTTCGCAATCAATTTGAATGCTTAATTTTTCCCGGGTATGACCAGAAATACCGTGCTGATAAAATACTCCAGGGAATTTTACAAAACAATGAAAAGCACCTCTATATCTATTTTGTATTTCCACAGAATAACCATATAACTCTAATTGTCGTAATATTTTATCTGATAAATCTTCAAAATCTTCTTTGCTTAAACCCCTATTATCAAAATCCAAATCTTCAGAAAACCGCCGAACGCCGTGGATCATATGGATTGCCGTCCCACCCATAAAGATCAACCGGCTTCCATGTCCGGAACTGTAAATAATATCTAATATGACATATTGTAAGTATTCCCTTAGTAAATTCCTTTTTAAGATTCTCAAATTTTCAGGGTAAAATGTTTCTATCTGTTTTAAATTAAGCATTTTTCATATAACTCCAAAAACGATTCATTCTTCCGGTTAATTTCTTTTGATTAAACTTTTCTAAAAATATCATTAATTTAGGATGACTAACCTGACTAAAAAACATCTCTTTATTTATCCGTAAACTATCAAAATCTTGCTCTGTTTCTATATCTGAGTGCAAGCAAAAATAGTCCAACAGGGCTTTCTCTATGCTGGCCATTTTTAAATATTTTTCCTGAAACTTTATTAAATCATAACCAAAAAAAAGCGAAGGCTTTAAAGACCTATAAATAAATTCTCCGATAGATGTAACAAAATGATAAGTCTTTCGAGTGGAAATAGAGGTAATTCCATAAATGCTTTCGGGAATTAGATGATAATAAGATAAGGCACTTTCCAGGGAGATATAAGATGGCAAATAAATGCGATTGGCAATCTTAAATAAAATTTCCTCACTAAGTTTTAAATCAGAAAAGATATAATATCCACGAACTACTTTTTTAATATAGCCCTTATCCTGCCACTCATTTAATCTTCTCCGATGAAAACCAGGTTCAATATTTTTAATCTCATTTAAGGAAAATATGGTGAAATCCCTTAACTCACTCTTTAATTCTAAAAATTTCATCTTATTTCTCCAAAATGCTTTTTACAACACTTTCAAGAAATATAATATCACTTTATTAATCTAAAAGCAAAAATAAAAACTTTCTCCTTAAAAATAGGTGACAGAAAAAACCATTTTGATAATAGCAAAAAATCACCCAACAATTCGATATAAGATCTTAAGCGGGGTTGGAAATGGCAAACTAAAATGCACCTAAGGTGCAAAATTGTTTTCCGCACAAGGTGCATTTCTACTTGCCACTTACCTTCTTCGGTGATAAAAATATAGCTTTTCATTTATCAATCTCCTTTAAATATTGTGTGTCAAGGACATGGTTCTTTGTCCATTTTAAGAATAAATATTTGCCTTATTTAATCGCCACCAGCGATCAAAAGAATTAGTCTTTTCTAATTTTTCTACGCATTAATATTATTACGACAAAAGATATAAAAAACCCTTCTTTTTTAAAATAAAATTATTTTCCTCCAGTTCTTTGTCAATCTCCGTATGATGAGGTAAATATACTCCTACCCCCTACTGGAATTTTTCCACTACCTTAGTGGAAATTCTCCACACCCCCCAGTGGAATTATTCCACACTAACAGCAACAAGTAAGAACAGTAACAAATAGAACAGCAACAACATTTGGATGTAATTTTTTCCCTGCTGCTGTTGCTGCTCATAAATTTTTTAAAATATTTTTTATTAGAGGTTTGTATTTTCACCCCTTTTTTGCAATGTAATAAGTAGAGGGGATAAATATTTATTTATCTTCTTATCCTCTCTCCCCGAAAACTATTCAAAGGAAGGTAAAAACTATGGAAAGAAAAATAGCAGTTAACAAAACTAATTCTTATACTACTATTCAGGACTACTTCTTGGCTCGCTGGGTAAGTACCATCGGTCTCGGCCCAGCCATGCTCTATCTTCAGCTCTTAAGCTACTGTCATAAAGGAAAAGACATTGCCTGGCCTTCCATTCAAACTCTAAATAAAAGAATGGGCACTACCACCAAGACCTTAATCAGATACCGCAATATTCTATTAGAATATGGTCTAATCAAAAAAATGGTAAAACAAAGATCTTCCTCCGGAGGATATGACCATAATCTTTATCAGATAGTTCTATTAGATAAAGAAAATATTCTTTATCCTCCGGTAGAAAAACTGCCGGAAGAAAACGAAGAGATTATCTCTGGAATATCAGAAGAATTTCCTTATTTCAATCAGAACAATCCCAATAAAATAGTTCCTGATAATAAAAAATCTCTAAAGACAGAATGGATAAAAGTAGAGTTGGAAAAACTAAATATGGATAAAAAATCGGTTGATAAAATAATTTCAAATTATTCTTTAGAGGATATTGAGAAAAAAGTTGACCTTCTCCGGATAAAGAGGAATGTAATAAATCCTGCCGGCTGGCTGATTACTGCCTTAAAAGCTAATTACCTTAATCCTGAATCATCTAAAGAAGAAAATGATGAGGAAGAAAAAATAATGGAGACAGAAGAAATAGAATCGGAAAGTAAAATAGTAAAACTAAATAAATTAGCTCTTAAAAAGAAAGAAAAAGAGGAAAAGGACAGATTATTCATGGAAAAAAGCCTGAAATGGATCGAACAGAATCTGGTTAAAAAATTTGAAATGTAATATATATGTCAGGGAACGGCTATTTGCCACACTTTAAGAATATATTATTTACCTCATTTAATTGCTGCCAGCGGTCAAAAGAATTAGCCATTTTAAGTGATTTTAAGTGCCTATTTTAAAAAACAAAAGGAACAGAGAACGGTTCTCTGTTCCTTTTCAATTAATTCTAATTTTCTTATTACTTCGTTCCAAGCTGCCGCTGTGATTCTTTTAGCCAGTACTCGGCTTTGGCATTATCGGGCTCTATCTCCAGGACTTTTCGATAATTTTGGATTGCTTGCTGATAATCTCCGGTTTCAAAATAGACCCTTGCCAGCCAGTAATAGGCCTCGGCAAATCTTGGATTTAAGTGAATTGCCTCACGATAAGAATCGATTGCCGGATTGAAGTTCTTTTTTTCATAATAATTATACCCTTGTTCATACAGGTTGTATGCTTGCTTGCCATACTTGATGGATGCCTGTATTTTGTCATAAAAATACTGTGCTCTGGGGTAGTTAGGATCAAGGTTGAGTACCCTCTCCCAGTAAAATAAGGATTTTTCTAAATCATCAGTTTCATAAAAGACCCGGGCAGCCCAATAATTGGAATCCATTAAATCAGGATACTCTTTAATCGAGTTCAAGAAGTAGGTGAGAGACTGCTCATAATCACCTTTCTGATAGGAATTAGAACCCAAACGATAATAGGCATGGGCTAAATTCTGTTGGACTTGGAGAGAGGTAGAGGTCAAATCTGTTCCCTTGATTAGATCCAGGTATTTTTTCCATTGTTCCGCTTCCCGGTAATACCAGTTAGTATACTGATACATCAGTGCCAGGTAATAATTGGCTTCAATAAAGTTCGGATCAATGTAAAGAGCTTTTTGGGCATAATCAATAGCTTCAATCCATAGTTTTCTGCCGGGATAATTGGCACCCTGATAGGTATCTAAGGCCTCTTGCATCTTATTCACTGCCCTTTGCAGGTAGTCTATTGCCTGCGGTTGTGTATTACTGGAAATCTGCAGTTGTTGGGCAAGACCACTGAGAATAAAAATTTGAGAAACGATTAAGAGCAGTAATAGTATTATTGTATAGTAGGTCTGTTTATTTAATTTCATTTCTAATGTCCTTCCTAATATAGATTAT
>DSEL01000022.1 GCA_011056645.1 Candidatus Atribacteria bacterium | reverse complement strand
TAACTATATATATATCATTGCTTCCTGTACTTATCACATTTTCTACTTTTCCTAGAAAAACATTGTCTTCGGTGTATACTTCCAGGCCAATTATCTCAAATATAAAATATGTATTTTGCGGTAATTTTACAGCATCCTTTCTTTTAACTTCAAGAAAAGATCCTACCAGCGTTTTGGCTTCTTCTATATTTTCTATATCTTTTAATTTTAAAATAATCCGTTCTTTTTTTATTCTTATGTTTTCTATATCTAATTTTATTTGATTATGATTATTTTTTAGAAAAACATTAGATAATTTTTTAAATCTATCCGCCGAATCGGTAAGGGGAAAAATACTAACTTCCCCTTTATTCCCATGGATGGAAACTACTTTTGCAATGGTAATAAATTCTTGATCCAATAATTTTCCTCCTTAATTCATTACTCCTGTCTCGTGCATCGGATTTCGTATAAAATGCGTTAAAAAATAATCGGCAATGAGTAATAAGATCTAATTTAAGAAATTATAAGGACGAGTGCTGATTACAGGATTGTTTATCATATATTGCCTATTGCATCTTGACTTATTTGGTCAAACCCAACCTAAAAATGAATAAAAAAAAGTAATAATAGCCTTCCATTTACTAAAAAATTGCAGTTTGAGAACGTGTATTTAATAGTAACGACCAAACCATTATTTTTTAATTTTAATCGATAATTTCGATAACTGCTCGTTTATCCTCCTTTTGCGCTGCAGCATTCACGATGGTCCTTACTGATTTTATGTTTCTACCTTGTCTTCCAATTACTTTACCAATATCACTGGGATCGACTCTTACTTCAAATATCGATGATTTTTCACCAATAATTTCATTTATCTCCACTTTGTCTGGATTATCTACTATCCCTTTTATAATTAATTCAATAAGTTCTCTCAAAATGATCACCTTAAGCCTTATTTATTTTTCAATATTCCCTCTTTCTTAAATAAATCTTTTACTGTCGCTGAAAGTTGAGCACCTTTTTCGATCCACTTTAAACTGGAATCCTGATCAATCTTCAGAACATAAGGATCGGAAAGTGGTTGGTAATATCCTAATTGCTCAATAAATTTAGCGTTACACGCCTTCCTGGAATCAATTACCACTACTTTGTAAAAAGGTTTTTTCTTTCCACCTTCTCTTCTAAGTTTAATTTTCACTGACATTTATTTTGCCTCCATTCTGTTATTTGCATTTTTTATTATCTATTTTATCTGTCACTCCCCATAGAGAGGATTCTATCTGGGAAATTATCTTTATTTTTTTAGCGCTCGTTTTTTAGTGCCTGATATATCGTTCCTAAAAAATATCTTTTTCTTCTTTAAACATTTAATCAATTAAAAGAAAAATTTTTTATCTTTGGTTTCTTTTTAAACATATATTTTATCTGATTGAATTGTTTTAGTAATCTATTTATATCGGAAAGTTGCGTTCCACTCCCTCTCGAAATTCTTTTCCTTCTACTTCCATTAATAATAGAAGGATTCTCTCTTTCTTCAATCGTCATAGAACTTATAATAGCCTCTATTTTTTTGAGTTCACCTTCTCTGTCTCCTAACTTGGTAACATCTACCCTATTTTTAAATTGGTTAAATCCTGGTACCATTTCCATAATCTGATCAACTGAGCCAATATTTTTCATTTTTTTTAACTGTAGATAAAAATCATTTAAATCAAAATTGCGATCTTTCATTTTTTGATCTAACTTTTTCAATTCTTCTTTACTATATGCAGTTTCAACTTTTTCTATTAAAGTTAATACATCACCCATGCCCAATATCCGAGAAGCCATTCTATCTGGAAGAAAAGGTTCAAAGTTCTCCACTTTTTCGCCCGTACCGATAAATTTAATAGGTATCCCTAAAACTTTTTTCAGAGATAAAGCAACGCCTCCCCGGGTATCACCATCTAATTTTGTCAAAATGATTCCGCTTACTCCTATTTTCTCGCAAAATATCTTAGCAGAATTTACCGCATCCTGTCCGGCCATTGCATCTACTATCAGTAATTTTTCCTGAAGAGAAATATTTTCATCAATCTCTTGTAATTCATCCATTAATTTATTATCTATATGTAATCTTCCGGCAGTATCAATTATTAATACATCATTATTTTTCTGGAATGAAAATTTTTGGGCAGCTTTAACAATATTTACTGCACTTTCGCTTTTCCCCAAAGAAAAAACCGGTATATTGATCTTCTCTGCTGATATCTGAAGTTGTTCAATAGCTGCCGGTCTATAAACATCCGTTGCTATCAAGAGCGGCAGATGCCCCTTTTTTTTAAAGTAATTAGCTAATTTCACGGCAGTGGTTGTTTTACCAGTTCCTTGTAATCCCACCAACATGATAATAGTAGGAGCAGAAGGATTTATAATTAGGTCATTTTTTTGAGACCCTAAGGTAAAAGTTATATCCTCATTTACCATTTTTATAATTTGCTGCGCCGGAGAGAGGCTCTCTGAAATCTTTTCCTGCTTTAATTTATCATGCAAATTATCTATAAATTCTTTTACTACTAAGTAATTTACATCTGCTTCTAAAAGGGCAATGCGAATTTCATAAAGACAATTTTTTATATCATTTTCATCTAATTTACCCTTGTTTTTTATCTTTTTAAATATAGTCTGAAATTTATCAGCTAGGTTGGCAAACATAAAAAAAATAACTCCTCTTAACACTAGTTTATTTACTAATTTCCCATTCAGACAAAATACCTTTATAAGTATATAGAAAATTATCTTTAGTGTCAATCAAGAAGAGCTTCAACAAATTTTTCAGCCTGAAAATCATATAAATTATTTAATTTTTCTCCACAACTAATTAGTTTTACCGGAATATCTAACTCTTTTCTTATGGCAATTACTATTCCTCCTTTAGCTGTTCCATCCATTTTGGTTAGAGCAATTCCTGAAACTCCTAAAGAATTATTAAAAAAATTTGCTTGGGTAATTGCATTCTGACCCATGGTAGCATCAATGGTTTGTAATATCTCCAATGAGCAATTATGGGCTTCTTTTTGGATGACCCTTTTTATTTTTTCCAATTCATGCATTAAATTTACCTTGGTATGAAGTCTTCCTGCGGTGTCGATAATCACTATATTTTTTCCCCTGGCTCGAGCCGCACTAATTCCATCATATACCACCGAAGCTGGATCAGCACCTTCATTGGTATTTACTATTTCTACTTTTGCCTTGTTCGCTAAAACGCTAAGTTGCTGAATTGCTGCTGCCCTAAAAGTATCGGCAGGAACCATAATTAAGCTATTACCAATACTACTTAAGCGATAAGCAAGCTTACCCGCTATCGAAGTTTTTCCTGACCCATTTACCCCAACCAGCATGATAACATTTAGTCTATCTTCATCAATTTTGAGGACAGAATCAACAGAATTTAAAATGTCCATTAGAATAATTTTTAATTTTTCTTTAAAAAATATAAAGTTATTTTCCTGACATTCTTTAAAATTGATCTGCTGAAATTCATTCATTATCTTTGAGGTTGCGGAAACTCCCAGATCAGATAATATTAATAATTCTTCTAGTTTATCTAAAAATTCTGGTTTATCTTTTGAATTACTAAACAAATATCCTAATTTTTGGGCAAATTCTTTCCTCGTTTTATATAACCCTTCTTTAAATTGCATAAATATATTTTTTATATTCATTATCTTTATTTCCATTTTTGATTTATTTTTCAAATTTCACAGAAACTAATTTCGATATACCCGATTCTTCCATAGTTACACCATACAAAGTATCTGCGGCTTCCATAGTAGTTTTTTGATGAGTAATTAGGACCAATTGTGATTGGTTTAAATCTTCCCCTTTTAATATTCGGGTAAGTTTTTCAGCATTTATCTCATCTAAAGATGTATCAATTTCATCAAAAAGACAGAAAGGACTTGGATTTGCTTTCCACAAAGCCATTAAAAGTGCTATAGCTGTTAAGGCTTTTTCACCTGAAGATAATAATTCAATATTTTTAGTTTTCTTTCCGGGAGGACGGGCAATAATATCTATTCCGGAGTTTAATATATCTTCTTCAGATTCAATAATTAATCTTCCTTCTCCACCGGAAAACATTTTTTTAAACAGTTCATTAAAGTAGATTTTAACCTGATTGAAGGTCATTTTAAACCTCTCTGTGGCAATTCGATCGATTTCTGAAATGGTTATTTCCAGAAATTTTTTAGCCTTACTTATTTCCTCGTATTTTTCGCATAGAGAATTATAACGCTCTAATTGATGACGGTACCTATTTTCTGCCTCAAAATTTATCTGCCCCATTTTTATAATCTTGTCTCTTAAAACATCGATCCTTTGATTGGCATCTCTTTGTGAAGCGCAAATATTTTTGTATGATTCTAATTTCTCCAGTGATAAATCATAATTCTTAGTTACTTCTTCACCAATACTTACTTGTTTTTCTCGATATTGCACCTCTAATATTTCTTCTTTATGTTGTTTATCTTTGATTAATTCGAATGTTATTTGCTGGTTTATTTTATCCTGCTGTAAATTTTTTAATAAATTCGATTTTCTTTGTAAAATTTCTTTTAACTCTTCTGCTTTTTTTAAAATAAAAGGATTTTCTTTATCCAATCTATCTATTTGAATTTTATATTCATTTATTTTTTTAAATATGTCATCGAGTTTTCCATTATATTCCTTTATAGCATTACTTTTTTCCTCTAAATCCACTGAATGCTCATCTTTATATTGAAAAATATTTTCAGCTTTCTCTTTTATACTCATGAGTTTTTCTTTATTTATGATAATAATATTTTTGAAATTATTAATTTCCCTGGAAAGATTGATCGTTCTATTCTTCCCTCTTCTAACAATTTGATTAATTTTGTTCATACAAAGATTAATGTTTTGCTGGTATTCAGTAAGAGTAGTATATTTTTTTTCTATGCACCCTAATTTGTTAAAAATATTTTTTCTCTCCTCCAAAACACTATTTTCTTCAAAGACAATAGTGTTTAAGTTTTCCTTAAGTTCATTTACAGAAACTATTGCCCGGTTCAAATTATTTGTACTTTCCTTTATATTTTTTTCGTTATCCTGTAATAATCTTTTTATATCCTGGTTTTCTTTCCATAGAATATTGTAAACACTATTATTTTTTTCAATAGAAATGTCTTTTCTTTCAATTTTAGTCTTTAAAATACTTATATCATTTTCTATTTTTTCAATCTCTTTTTCTATATAAGAAAAACTCTCTTCAAAATTCTCTGGTTCTGTTGAAGTAGGATAAATATCAACGGAACCGTCCCTGTTGATTACCATACCATCTAGGGAAATAATATTATATTCCCCGCAATAATCATGAGAAATATCAATAGCAGTTTTTATATCTTCAACTAACAATACATCTCCTAATAAAGCATTAAATAAATTCGAGTATTTTCGAGGGTAATTTATCAATTTGTGAGCAAATCCACAAATATTTTTATTTTTTATTTTAAGCTGATCACCAGGAATTTTTTTTATATCTTTGATTAAATCCAATGGAATGATCTTTATTTTTTCTAAATCGTTTTCCTTCAAGGAATTAATTATATCTAATGTAGAAGAAATATCTCTTACTACAATTGATTGAAAACTTTCTCTTAAAGCAATTTGCATAATTTTTTCATATTTTTCTGGAATATTATCAACAAGCTTTATAAGCTGGTCGCAAAGGTCATTGGGATATTTTTGGCAGTATTTGGAGTAAAAAATATCTTTCTTTTGTTCGTTTCTCTTTCTATTAGTCTCAATTGATTTTTTTAAAATACTTTTTCTTTCCTCTTTTAAGTTGATTGCTTGTCGGTCTTTTTCCACTTCTAGCTGTAATTTTTTTAAGATATTTTCAATTTCTTTTATTTTCTCTTCATTTTCTTTAAACCGTACTTCATCTTCTACTTTTCCGTCGTTTTCTCTAACCATTTTTCGATAACTATTTTCTTCTGCTGAAACACGCTCTAATTGATTTTCTAAGTATATTCTTTTTTTTCTAATTTTTTCTAAATTTGTATCCAGAATATTTAAGGTAGTCTTATATCTTATTTTTTTTTCTCTTAGAAACAATTCCTTTTCCGAAATAGTATTTAATACTTTTCTCGAATTAATCTCTACATTACTAAGCGTATCGGTTAATTTTGAAATATAATTAATCTCTTTATTTAAATAGTCTAGTTTTTTATTAAAATTATCTATTTTTTTATTTATCTCCAGAATATCTAAATTTACTGTTTTTTTATTTTGTTCCCCTACCGCTATTCTTTGGGAAATAGTCTTGGCTTCTTTATTTAAATCAAACAATCTTTTCTCAATATCACTCTTCTTTTGCTCCATTAAATTTAATTCGCTTTGAATTAATTTTTTCTTGCTATTTAATTCGTAATTATCATATTTAGATTTCTCTTGTTCCTTATTTATATTAGTT
>DSEL01000021.1 GCA_011056645.1 Candidatus Atribacteria bacterium | reverse complement strand
GGTCAAGTCTACTACTAAATTTGCTACAATGATAATAAATGCATAAAGTAACATTATACCCAATATCACCGGATAATCACGGTTAGTAACGCTGGTAATAAAATATTTCCCACAACCGGGAATTGCAAAAATTTGCTCTACAATTAATGAACCGGTAACTAAAGCAGCAAACAAAGGACCAATAACAGTCACTACCGGAATAAGTGCATTTTTCAAGGCATGATGAATGGTTACATTTTTCTCAGAAACACCTTTTGACCTCGCTGTCCTGATATAATCTTCCCTGATCACCTGTAACATACTCGCCCTGGTTAATCTTGCCAGTATAGCAGCACTACCTATACCCAGAGTAAAAGCAGGCATGATAGCCTGCTGCCAGGTTCCCCAACGAGCCACTGGTAACATATTTAATTTTAAAGCAAAAACCCAGACCAGTATAGGGCCTAAGGTCATTGCCGGAACCGACACTCCAAGCAATGCAAAAAACATTGCGAAATAATCAATATAAGAATTTTGTTTTAAGGCAGCAATCATTCCCAAAGGAATTCCTACTATCATAGCTATAATCAAAGCTAATACTCCTAATTGGGTGGAAACAGGAAAATGTTCGCTTATAATATCATTGACCGTTCTGCTTCGAGAAGAGTAAGAGGGGCCAAAATCACCATGAAGGGCATTCCAAAGATAATCGGTATATTGTTTCCATAGAGGGTCATCCAAACCGTAATAAGCCTCTAAATTAGCAATAATTTCTTTTGGTAATGGTTTTTCCCGGTCAAAAGGTCCTCCAGGGATAGCATGACCTAAACTAAAAGTTATTAAGGATATTACCAACAACACCGGTATTGCCCATAAAATTCTCCTGATAATATAATTGGCCATATTTTCTCCTTTCTTTTCTTATTTCTATAAAAAATGCAATTCTTATTAACAAATTAATTATATATAAAAAAATTATACCATAAAAAAATAAATAATATAACCATGACTCTTTTCTAATCCAAATATGAGCCTGAAAGCAAGAGTCATGCTGCTACTATTTTATCAAATAATCTATCTCTGGCAAGCTGTACTTTTTGAGCCATCTCATTATCAGTATATCTTTTAGATATTTTATCTAACATCTCCAGGCCAATGCCTTCTTTCAGGTATTTCTGGACATCAGAGATACTCCTCAATTTCTCATAGGGCGTCATATAGTCCTGGTATCGGTATTTCTTCTTGATCTTTCCTTTTCTGTCTATGATCTCCCTTGGGAAGGCACAGGGACGATGAAAGTTCAAATACTCATGAAAACAGCCGAAATAAAAATCATTAATCCTGGGGGCATATTCTCGCTTGATATAGCTATAACCTAACCATTTTCTGACTACCCAGCCGTTTTTGGTCTCTATTAGAGCATTATCATTGGTATGTCTGGGTCTACTTTTGGTTAGTTTGATTAATAAAGTATTTAACATTTCTGCTACTTTTCTATTGATGTATTCTGAGCCATTATCGGCATGGAAATTAATAATCCGATAAGGATAACTGGCTATTATCTTCTCCAATAAAGGAAGAAGATATTCTTCTGTAATCTTTGCTGTGGCTCCGATCACCTGCCATTGGGTAATCTCATCTACGGTATTGATATGATAAACTCCCTTTTGGCCTTCTTGGTCCCCCTGGTGCATGGTATCTACCCTGAGATAGCCCGGTTTGCCTTGCGGTTGGGGTTTACATCTGACACCAATGGCTTTTCCCTTGCCTTTGTGAGTTTTCTGATAGAAAGATACACTGCGCAGGTAGGGCACTTTCTTCTTCAGGTTATAGATATGAGATACCGAGATGTTGGCAATATTTAGATATTCTTCTTTCCCATATTCCCTGGCCATACGTTCCAGCGTCTTCTTTAAGGCAGCTCCGTTGGGAGAATCATGTAACTGTGCGGTCTTAGCCAGGAGTTGGATATCCCTATTGGTGTATTTTTTCTCAAATCTATGTCGTTCATATTCTTTTATTCTGAGCTGACCTTCTTCTCGGTATTGGTTTATGTGTCTGGTTAGCTGGGCTCTGGAATAGCCGCTTATTTTCATGAGATATCTCCTGATTAGTCCTTTTTCTTTTTTAGAGAGAATAAAATAGTTAAATCTCCCTAGTGTCTCCTCTATCCAACCATAAGCCTCTTTTTTGGATCTCTTTTTAAATTCTACAGCCTCTGTTTCAGATAAAAAGCTTTTTATTTGAGTCAGTCTATTTAATTTAGAGTCATTCATCATAACTACCATCATCATATAGCTATTATGACTCTTGCATTTGGCTGGTCAAATATTTTGACTTTTAGATTTCAATTTCAGGCTCATCTTGTGCTGGATAAGACTCCATGACTAAAAATAACCGTGCAGTCTTTTTAAAATTTCCCAGCCTGCACGGTTATTCAAAAAACATTCAAGAAAAATTCAATTTCAAATTAATAATAATCCTTTCAAGGGCTTTATTCTATAATTTTCCACTGGTTAAAATGCTGACCGCCCAAGGGTGAGAATGTACGGTATAAATGAGGTTTAACCATCCATGATACCGTGTAAAAGTAAATAGGAGCTATAGCAGCTACTTCTTCACAAAGAATTTGTTCCGAACGTTTGTAAAGTTCATATCTCTTCTTTGGGTCAGATTCACGGGCTGCCTGTTCCACTACCCTGTCAAATTCAGGATTATTCCATCTTACCCTATTATCACTATCGGTAGAATGGAAATTTTCATAAACCCAGTTATTGGCATCAGCATAATCAGCACACCATCCCATCCGCCAAATCTGTGGAGGATCTTCTATGGTGGTTTTTAAATACACTGCCCACTCTTGATTAGTAATATTTACATCCACTCCTAAATTTTCCTTCCACATCTGTTGTATAGCCTGAGCAATTTTTCCATGAGCTTCCGAGGTATTGAACATAAGTGTAATTTCTGGTAATCCTTTTCCCTCTGGATATCCCGCATCGGCTAAATATTTTCTTGCAGCTTCTTTATTAAAAGGTATACCGACCCCTTCCGAGGGTGGAATATGTCCGAACATTCCCGGACAGGTAAAGGTAGTAGCAGGAGACTGTCCACCTTTAAGTACAAAGTCGATTAAACTCTGTCTATCAATAGCGGCAGAAAAAGCCTTTCGGACTAATGCATTATCGAATGGAGGTTTGGTTGTATTAAATCCGTAGTAATAAGTACAAACGTCAGGCATATTGACATATTCTTTGCTCAAAACAGGATCAGCTTTTACCCGGTCTATATCTTCTAAAGGACAAGGTGTTGAATCTAATTCTCCAGCTTCATACATAGCCATTGCGGTAGAATCTTCTACAACAATCACACTATGAATTATATCAATATCTACTTTATCCGCATCATAGAATTTAGGATTCTTTGCCATTACTATTTCATCTTCATGCTTCCATTCTTTTAAAAGATAGGGGCCATTAGTGACGATTTTTCCCGCTTCAGTCCAACTATCACCGTATTTCTCAATAGCCCATTTAGGTACAGGTCTGGCAACCCACATTCCAGCAATGCTCGGGAAATAACCAGCGGGATGATTTAAGGCAAATTGAATAGTATAATCATCGATTGCCTTAACTCCGATATGACTTAGATCAGTGATTTCACCGGTATTTACCTCTTTGGCTCCTTTAATTATATAGAGAACATAGGCATAATCTGAGGCAGTAGCCGGATCGCAGGTTCTCCTAACTGCATATTCTACATCATGAGCAGTAACCGGCTTCCCATCGCTCCATACCACATCTTTTCTCATATGAAAAGCCCAAACTAAACCATCTTCTGAAACTTCCCAGTCAGTTGCCAATTCTGGCATAACTGTTGTTTCGCTTGTGTTGATATCATAGGCTAAATCGGTTAAACCCAGAAAAAGATTTTCGACCATATCAATAGAAATGCTATCGGTAGCCAAGCAAGGATCTAAAGATGGAGGTTCAGAGCCAATCTGCCAAGATATTTCTTTTTGGGCTCCCAAAACAGATAAACTCATTCCAATTATTAAGATTAGCGATAATATTAAAATTAAAATATTTTTTTTCATTATTACTTTTTTCCTCCTTTGTTTTTTTACTTAACGTAATAGAAAAAACTTTCAAATATTTATATTTCTTTTCACGCACCCCCTTTTTTTTAATATGCCTTTTCGTTATTTTTACTCATATCGGTCAATCATATTAATTAAAATTTACTTAAATAAAATTCCCTTACTCAAAATACGCTCGAAAAGGCGAATTAACTTTCTGTATTTTTATATATACAATATCTCGGATTAAAAATCCTTCTTTTTTTAAAAATATTTTATATTTTTTATCCTCTTCCTCTTACCCCGCCTAAAAATTTATCTTTCTTTAATTTTGGATTAAATCCCTTTTTGTGCATAACTCCTTTAATATAGTTCATGTATTCTTTTCTTTGCTCAACCATTTTTATCTTTTCTTTTTTGTGCCAATCTTCCTTTTTTTTCTTATCTACTTCATGTTTACCTTCTTTCTCTTTAACCGCATCAACATCCTGCTCCTTCATTTCTTTCCACCTCCTTTTTTAAATGAGTAAAAAGTTTGCTTGAAATTTAGTCAAATTAGCTAATTTTATTCCATTTAATAAATCATCCAAATCTTTTCCCTCTAAAGTTTCTCTTTCTATTAAATTACGAGCAATTTTTTTTAATTTTCTTTTATTTTTAATTAAAATATCTTTAGCTTGAGTATAGGCACTTTCTATAATTTTTCTTACTTCTTTATCTATTTTATTAGCAATTTCTTCACTATAATCACGCTGTTCAGAAATATCTCTACCTAAAAATATTTGATGTTCTTTCCTTCCTAAAGTGATAGGACCAATAGTCTCACTCATTCCATACTCAGTTATCATCTGACGGGCAATCTTGGTAGCTCTTTCCAGGTCATTCTGTGCACCAGTAGTTACATCTTTAAATATTAAATCTTCGGCTACTCTTCCTCCCAATAAAACTGCTAATCTATCCATTAATTCTAATTTACTAATTAAATATCTATCCTGGGTAGGAAGCTGCAAAGTGTAACCCAAAGCTGCATTTCCCCGGGGGATGATTGAAACCTTATGAACCGGGTCGCAATTAGGTAATAACTTGGCTACTAAAGCATGACCTGATTCATGATAGGCAATTATCTCTTTCTCTTTCTCGCTAATCAGTCTACTTTTTCTTTCCGGTCCAGCAATAACTCTATCTATAGCGGCTTCTAACTCTTCCATTCCAATATCCTTTTTGCTTTTTCGAGAAGCTAACAAAGCTGCCTCGTTTACTAAATTTGCTAAATCAGAACCGACAAATCCAGGAGTCCTTCTGGCTAATACTTTAATATCTACATCCTTACCCAAAGGTTTCCCTCTGGTATGAACCTTTAAGATGTCTTCCCGGCCCAGTATATCTGGTCTATCTATGACAATACGTCTATCAAACCTTCCAGGCCTTAATAAAGCGGGGTCTAAAATATCCGGACGGTTAGTAGCGGCAATCATGATGATTCCTATATTCTGGTCAAACCCATCCATTTCTACCAATAGTTGATTTAGGGTTTGTTCTCTCTCATCATGCCCTCCTCCTAAACCTGCTCCTCTATGTCTTCCTACAGCATCGATTTCATCCATAAAAATGATGCAAGGAGCATTAGCCTTTGCTTGTTTAAATAAATCTCTTACCCGAGAAGCACCAACTCCCACAAACATCTCTACAAAATCAGAGCCGCTAATACTAAAGAATGGTACTCCTGCCTCACCAGCAATAGCCCTGGCCAGTAATGTTTTGCCTGCACCAGGAGGACCATAAAGCAAAACCCCTCTGGGTATTTTAGCTCCCAATTTCTTAAATTTTGCCGGATTTTTTAAAAATTCTATTATTTCTTCAACTTCCTCTTTTGCTTCGTCAATTCCTGCCACATCTTTAAAAGTTACCTTGGGGGTTTCTTTGCCCAAAAGTTTGGCTTTGCTCTTGCCAAAGGACATAACCTTATTACCTCCACCTTGCATTTGTTGTATCATAAATAACCAGATTCCAATAATTAAAAGCATGGGCAATAAAGATGAAAGCAATTGCATCCACCAAGACACTTTTACCGGAGGTTTAGCTTCTATGACTATGTTTTTACTTCGAAGAGTATTTATCATCTCTGGGTCATCCGGTGAATAAGTAGAGAATTCCGTACCGTCCATTAGTATACCGGTAATTGAATTATCAATAATGGTAACTTTAGATACATTATTTATTTCAATTTCCTTTAAAAATTCAGAATAGGTTAGCTCTCGTTGAATTACAGATTTAGGTTCAAAAAACGAACTGATAATTGAAATAAAAATAATTAACATCAGTAAATATAATCCGATGTTTCTGTAGTTTTTATTTCCCTTAAAGTCTTTTTTATTAAAATTAGGTATTTTAGTCAAGAAAAAATTCTCCTTTTTTGTCACAAATTTCTTGTAATTAGTTTATTTTATAGGCTTATTACAAGTAATTTTAGCATATTTCCTATATAAAAACAAACACAAAATCCTATCTCCTATATCGTGAATTGTATTGTGCCAACATTAAACTAAAAACTTAAAGCAAAAAACGTGAAACCTAAAACTAAATTCGTATCCCTTGCTATAGTATATAGCATTTGGGATCCTCACGAGATGCGAGATGCAAGATACGATTTTATTTCAACTCTCCCTTGTATATTTTGGGATTAAGGGTAAAAACAAAAGGCACGTTTCTAAACTTTCCAGCATAATCCAAACCATAACCGACTACAAATTTATTAGAAATATCAAATCCCAAATAATCAACTTTAACCTTAACTTTCCTTCTAGTACTTTTATTTAAAAGTGTACAGACTTTTAAACTGGCAGGTTTACGTGATTTTAATATTCGAAGCAGATAATTCAAAGTCAATCCGGTGTCTACTATATCTTCAACAACCAAGACGTCCTTTCCTTCAATGGTTTCATCAAGATCTTTTAATATTCTTACTACTCCGGAAGACTCTGTGGCTGCTCCGTAACTGGAAATAGCCATAAAATCAAAGACCATAGGAATTGAAATTGCTCGAGCTAAATCAGCCATAAATATGACTGCTCCCCTTAATACACCTATAAAAACCATATTTTTATCTTGATAATCCTTGGTTATTTTTTCTCCAAGTTCGAGGACTTTTTCTCTAATCTCTTTTTCTGTAATCAAAATCTCATTAATTTCATTATTTTTTAGCATTTTCATTTCTCCTTCCTTAAAAATTAAAAATTTCCAGCAGAAAAGGATTCTTTATTTTTGTTTTTACACAGAGTAGTTTTTTAGTATCAGAGTTAATTTTTACCCGGTCATCCAGTCTTATTCCCATAATCCATATTATTTTATCTTCACTATCAACTAAAATAGGAATTAAATCTCGGTAACTCTTAGGAATTTTGTTATCGATAAAAAAATCTTTAATTTTTTTTATACCTTTCATCTTTAAGGGAAAAAATCTATCCCCATTCCTTCTATTCCTTAACTTGAGAGGAAGCTTAACTTTGTAGTAATCAATATATTCCAAAAATTCCTCTTTAGTTCTTTCTACTGTAGAATGCAAATAAGATTTTTGGTCTGTAGCGTTTAGTATTTTTACTTCAATCTTCATATCCAAATATTTAATTTCTGTTTCCCCGGGAATTAAGATATCGTATTCCCAGGGCATAGTTCTATTCTCAATTTGATCTTTAGAAATTCTTTCTTTATAAATTTTTATTTTGTCATAAATCTTCGCAGCCTTTAAATGATCAGGAAGGCAAATTTCTTTTTCGCCCAATTGGTATTCGGTAAGTTTTAATATTGCATTGTTATGCTCAAAGCTAATGGAAAAAAGGTTGCCCTTTACAATTTCAATAGATTTTCGAATGATCCTCCTCTTTAAGGCTAAAGGGAGAGGGATAAATTTTTCTAAATTAATCACTACTATTTCACGACTTTCTCGTTTTGCAACCTCTTTAAAAAAATATTCTGTTTCTCTATTTAGAAATTCTGAAACTTCACAGACTATACTCC
>DSEL01000020.1 GCA_011056645.1 Candidatus Atribacteria bacterium | reverse complement strand
CTCTTATATTAGTTAATGAGGGCGGAGTAATGTTAATCAATATTTTACGGGTGATGATTACCAGGTCATTTATGCCATTTGTTTTTCAAAATAATAATTGCAACAAACAGATAGATTATGATGTTCCGAATTTGGGACTGTATGTACATGTTCCCTTTTGTAAAGAGCTGTGCCCCTTCTGCCCTTATTATAAGATAAAATATGAGGCCTCTTTAGCTTCTAAATATGTAGATGCTTTAATCAAAGAAATATACCTGAAGAGTTCGAAAGTTGGGAAGAAGAAGGTTATCACCAGTCTATATTTTGGTGGGGGAAGTCCCTCGCTTATTATTAATTCTCTGGGGAGAGTCTTAGATGCATTTAAAGAACATTTTGTTATTGAAGGTAATATCGGCACTGAATTACACCCTGACAATGTAACCCCTTCCTTGATAGCAAAATTAAAAAATATCGGTTTCGATATAGTCAGTTTGGGTATTCAATCATTTAATGAAAGAAATCTTTCCACTCTGGATAGAAAAGAAAAGAGTGATAATAGACAAAAGTTGGAGATGATCGCTAAAAAAGGTTTTAGAGCTATCGACGTAGATCTTATATTTGGTATTCCCGGCCAAACCCCTAAAGATTTACGAGAAGACATGATAAAGGCTGATGAATACGGAGCTACCCAAATATCCACTTACCCATTTATAGATTTTACCTATGCTAATAATGAACAAAAGCCATTAAACAAAAGGGAAAAGAAGATATTGTTAGATTCCATTGTAAAGACCAGCGAGGAAATGGGATTTAGCAGAACCTCTGTCTGGACTTTTGCTAAAAAAGATACCCCCAAATATTCTTCTATTACACGAGATAATTATTTGGGATATGGCCCCAGCGCAACTACTCTGCTTAAGGATAATTTTCGCATAAATACTTTTTCGGTCACCGAATATATAAATACCTTGGAAGATAACAGAATTCCGACTGCCTTAATATTAAATTTTTCTAAGCGGGCTAGATATTTGTATTGGCTTTTTTGGAGCTGTTACAATTTAGACATTGATAAGAATAATTTTTTTCAATTATTCAATAAAGACCTTGATTCTAATTTTTGGTGGGAAATAAAGATCGGAAAATTATTGGGAATAATAGAAAATAATGAGGATGGTTATAAATTAACCGATAAAGGGGCGTACCTTTTTCACTTGGTTGAGCAGAAATATACTAATCAATATATTGATAAAACCTGGAGAATGGCCAGAAAAACTCCCTGGCCGGAGAAAATAGTGCTTTATTGAACCCACTGGGGTTCGGAAAAGGAGTAACAAAGGAGTAACGAGATCGCCGCGTTGCTATGTTCCTCGCATACAATCTATATTCCAAGAATACCAGCAGTCGTTGTAGCGGGGTACCCGCACTATATCACTCAAAGAGGAAATTGTTGACAAAATGCAAGTGTTTAAAAGTAGATTATTTTAGCTTTTATTACCCATTGCAGTAGAGGGAGTGTAGGGATTTTTGCTTAAAATGATAATTAGAAATACAAATAAATTATTTGACAACAAATACAAAATAGTGTAGAGTAGAATAAATGGTTGATAGTAGACGGTCGACCATTTATAATATTATTTTGAAATATCTATAAATCAAGATTTTAGCTCCTAAAATATATTTGCAAAAATATACCTCAAAACCAATAACTAACTATATTTATTGTCATATAACGGTTATCT
>DSEL01000019.1 GCA_011056645.1 Candidatus Atribacteria bacterium | reverse complement strand
TACAGCAGAGTGAAAACCGATTCAAAGAATTGTTTAACAATATGAGTAGCGGCGTGGCTATCTATGAGGCCAAAGATCACGGTCAGGATTTTATCATCAAAGACTTTAACTGTGCCGGAGAGATGATTGATAAAATAAAAAAAGAAGATATTATCGGTAAAAGTGTCCTCAAAGTATTTCCCGGAATAAAAGATTTTGGCCTTTTTCAGGTCTTTCAGGAGGTATATCAAACTGGTAAGCCCCAATCCCACCCCATCTCCTTCTACCAGGACCAACGGATCTTCGGCTGGCGGGAGAATTATATTTATAAATTGTCTTCCGGTGAAATTGTGGCGGTTTATGATGATATTACCGAACGCAAACAGATGGAGGAAGAATTGTTAAAGAATAAAGCCTTGCTTACTAATGCCGAAGAAATAGGAAAAGTTGGAGGTTGGGAATTTAATGTTGAAACCTTAACTCAAACCTGGACCGATGAAACCTTTAGAATCCTTGAAATCGATATGAGCAAAGGTGAGCCAAAAGTACCTGAAGGTTTAGAATTTATTACCCCACAATTCCGGTCAATGGCCGAACAAGCCATACAGAGAGCTATCAAATATGGTGAACCGTATGACCAAGAATGGGAAGTTATTACAATGAAAGGAAATAAACGCTGGGTACATTCAGTTGCAAAAGCTAAGCAGAAAGAGGGTAAAATTATTAGTGTATTGGGATCCTTTCAGGATATCACCGAGCAAAAACAGGCAGAGGAAAGATTAAAGAAGACCATGGATGCTACCCTTGAAACCATGTCCAAGATCGTCGAGGCCAAAGACCCCTATACTGCCGGCCACCAGCTGAGGGTATCTCAACTGGCTGTAGCCATCGCTGTCGAGCTAAACCTTCCCCAGGATCAGCTGGAAGGAGTAAGGGTATCCTCTTTGATCCATGATATCGGAAAGATCGGCCTGCCTACCGAAACCTTGAGTAAACCCACTCACTTAACAGAGATAGAATTCAATCTCATCAAAGAACATTCCCAATTAGGATATGATATCTTAAAATCCATCGATTTCGCCTATCCGGTAGCCCAAATAGTCCTGGAACATCACGAAAGGTTAAATGGCTCCGGCTATCCCCATCAGCTAAAAGGTGATCAGATCCTCCTGGAAGCCCGCATCTTAGGGGTAGCGGATGTAGTCGAGGCCATGTCTTCTCATCGTCCCTATCGACCGGCATTAGGCATCGATAAGGCCCTGGAAGAAATTACCCGGAACAAAGAGACTCTCTATGACCCGAAAGCAGTAGATGTTTGCTTAAGGCTCTTCAAAGAAAAAGGATTTGAATTTGAATAGGTGGGGAAATAATTAGTATTCAATTCAACAACAAAGAGATTTTTATAAAGAAGGATTTTAAAAATTGATATCGTATATTATAAATAAGTTTTCAATTAAACCTCAAAAGAAATTATTATTCTATATACCAGCCCGGAAATTTAGATAAAAAGGAGAGAAAAAAGATGAAAAGATACAAGTCTGTTTTTTTAAAATGGTTCTGCCTATTGACAGTGTGCATCCTCGTTCTCATCATCATGGCGGGAAACGTTCTGGCTGCTGATTTTACCGGGAAAGTACAAATAAAACAGGGGAACGAAATTAGTAAAGGAACTATCTTTGTTTTGGGCCCAAAATACTGTCTGGAGTTAGTGCAATACGGAGAAAAGGGAAGAATAATTGTGGATACCGAGAAAAATGCCACCACGATTATTGTCTTTTCGGAAAAAGAGTATATGAACATTTCCTCAGATGATATGATCAGCCTGATGAATAACCCTTTCCAGAGCTACCAATATTCTCTTACCCTAGGAGAAGAAGAGTTTATGGGCAGCGAAACCCTACAAGGCTACGAATGTGAAGTCTATCAGATTGTCATAGCAGATACACCGGCACTGACCAAGTGGCAGGCCAAAGACCTTGGCTTTCCTATCAAGATTGCCCAGCATGGCCAGCAGAAAAGAACTATCGAGATCCTGGATATTGAAGAAAAACCTATAGACCCTCAGGTTTTTGCCATCCCTGAAGGTTTTAGCAAATGGGTCGATCCGGAATCGCTTCCGGGTAAAACACCAGAGTGGGCAGACGATATAGCAGACGCCCCGCTTCTGACCCCGCCCTTTGAAGAAAACATGGGAGCGGGGGATATTATTCGCATAAAGATCGAGCCGGGAAAATCTCTGGCTGTTAAAGCGGAAGGGATATCGGAAAGCGGAGCAGTTGCCAGGGTCATCCCCTTTAAAGGCACTATCTCGGTAAAAGATGAGCTCCGATTTAACAATTTTGCCAAGAAAGAAGTCATCTGTGTCCGAAACCATGAGATGTCGAGTGAAGCGGATGAATTGGTTATTCGGGTTTATGAAGGAAATGTCACCCTCCTGGCCAAGTGGATGGGGATGTTCGAAAAAGAAGCCTCGGCCGGTGAAGAGATCCGCTACCCCATAAGCGGAAAGGAATATATCACCACCCGGTTCATTAACCTGACCGAGGAAACTGCCGAAGCTGCTTTTGCTTATTATCAGAACGGCAAGCCCATGGAAGATGATACTCCGGCCAAATACAAAACGATCACTTTGAAAAATCCCTGGAATGTAAACAGCGCTACCCGGGAAGCCAAAGGTGATGAGCTGGTTATAAAGGTGAACACCGGGAAGATGCAGATCAAGCTGGGTCAATTCGATCCCTTTGAATTCTAAACCGTAAAAAATGAACTTTATGGTGAGGTTTTAAACTATAAAAAGTACAATTTTATTTCAAAAAGTAAATACCGAGAGGCATGAATGGCAAAAGAAAAGATTTGAGATAAATGATATCAGTAACGGAGTAGTGGAAATTAGGCCTTGCCGGGATGCTGATTTCCCAGATTTCTTTAATATCCATCCTCAGGGAGCCTATTTCAACGCTCATCTATTGTGCGAAACCTAATAAACGATTGTAACAGCTTGATTGTGGATGTTCTTGATGATCGGGTGGTAGGTTATGTCTACTACGAAGATTTTAAAGGGGATGGTTATAGCGATATCTGTTTTTTAAATGTATTGCCCTCTGTACGAAATAGAAGAATTGGAACGATGCTGGCAAAAAAAGCCATAGAGGACAGCTTTCAAAAGAGTTACATAAAAAAGGTTGAAATTTCTGTACGTGTGAATAACCCTGAAGCTTTTCGCTTATATCAACGATTGGGTTTCCAAGAAACCATTACCTTTATGGCTTATAAAAAACAAGGAGGTCCCCTAATACCTCATTTATTTCAGTCAGTCCAAAGAAGAGATTTTGCTATAAAAACATAAAAAGTTTAATAGTTATTCTACAAGCTTTTGCATTAAAAGAGCAGGGGAGCTTTAAATAATTTTTTTGAAAAAAGGTTGAGACCTTCTGAAAGATCATTAACAACGAATTCTTTTATCCTAATTCATTTGATTCTTTGAAAAATCTCATCTATAATTTAGGCAACTTCTTATTTGAATATAATCACTTAAAAAGACACGGGGGGACTTTCGTATATCACCCCCTATTAAAAGTTAGAAAAAATTACCTTATTATTGAGCTAGTACAACTGTTCACTGTTTTATAGAGGAGTTTATCCATGTTTAAAGCATTTTTCTTTTCTTTAAGTATTATTTTTTTTGGATTAATTATAGGTTACATTTTTCAACTATTGGAACAGAGAGATATTATTCGACTACCTATTAGTTTAGAAGAATTTCGAAAACTCCTTCAAAAAGCTGCACTTTTGTTCTTTATACCGATTTCTTCTATTGGAGCAATATGGATAATAAAAGTAGAAGATGTTAGAATTGCTCTATTGCCATTTCTGGCAATTTTTGCAATTCTTATTGGAGGTGTATTAGGTCTTATTGCAGCAAAATTACTTAAACTAAACCGAAAAAAAAGTGGTTCAATGTTTGCTTGTGGTTCATTTACCAATATTACATCTATTGGGGGAATAATCTGTTATTTATTTTTAAGTGAAAAAGGTTATGCTCTATTTTCTCTTTATAAATTGTTTGAGATAGTCGCTTATTTTGCTATAGGTTTTCCTATTTCAAAATTATTTAGCAGCAAGTTCACCATAAAGCAAAATATTATATCCCGTCTTCAAACGGTATTTACCGACATTTTTGTGATAGTTGCTCTGGTTAGTATGGCAATTGGAGCCATTTTTAATTTATCTGGCATAGAAAGACCCGAATTTTATAAAACAATCAATGCTATTTTTATTCCGCTTGGAACAGTAATCCTACTAATCTCTATCGGATTGAGTATGAAATTTGGAAAAGTAAGGAACTATATTAATGAATGCCTGGCCATTTCTGTTATAAAATTTATATTAGTACCTTTGATTGTATCTGCAACGGCTTTCTTATTGGGTTATGGTAAAATAGAGGACGGATTACCCCTTAAGGTTGTAATCATTCTATCTTCAATGCCGGTTGCTTTTACTGCTTTAATTCCTCCCTCAATATATGACTTAGACTTAGATTTAGCCAATTCTTGTTGGTTGGTTACTACTCTCAGCATGGCTTTAATTTTACCTTTATTGTCTTTTATTATTAGCTTAATATAAACTTAAAGATATATATTTGGCTGTTCCCAATGGGGGGACAGACAACCTTTAAATTAAAAAAGCGGCTAGTCCCCGTTTGTGCTTGCTAAATCCCCCATACGGACGTATCTTGAAAAGAGCAGGGGAGGTATGTTATTTTGCATATAAGGAGGGTCTTTTACCTCTTTACGTATAATTTATATAAGCAACCCCTAAAAATCTCTTCATATACGCAGTTCTGTAGCGTTTTTCAAAACCTTTACAATATACCTTATTTATAACAGTTACAACGTTTTAGATGAATTACTTTTTATAGAGTAAATATAGTAAATTTTTATATAAAATATAGGTTTTTTATAGTTTTTAATTGGAAAAAGGTGGAGCAGGTTTCATTAGTAGTAAAATTATGGATAATAAATAATATGTGTATAATATGATGACTATGACTATTATATAAAATATGATTGTATGCGAAGCACTAAAAGAATATCTAAAAAAATAAAAATGGAAATGCTAAAGAAAACTTTAATCGAACAATGCAAAGATACCAAAGATACTATAAAATTAAATCATGAAATCTGTAATGATTTTAAATATATTGATGGTGAGCAAGAATGACATAAAGGAATAATGAGATTGCCACACTTTCTTCGAAAGTTCGCAATGGCAGAGAGAGGTAAAAAGAATAATAAAATAAAGCGTTCGGAGAATTTTATATTTTGTTCAATTTTACAACGTCCTATAATATATCTTATGTAAAGTAATGTTTTTTTATTGTCTTTTTTATTTTTTTTGTTTTATCCATAAAATAAAATGTTTTTTATTATATTAAAATTATTTAGCAGGTTAAATGAAAAGCGGCAATTAGATTATTCTTTTTATAAAGTTTATTATATTCGATACATGCATCTTCAGTCTTTTTTATAATTACTTGTTTGATGCCGGATGATTTTATATCTTCGACTAATTCTTTTGGTACTTTCATTAGTCCGAAAAAGCCGGTTCCTATTATTAAAATATCAGGTTTTTGGTTAATTATTTCTTTTATATCATCCATACAGAGATTGTGACCCTCTTTTCTCCACCAACTATCATAAATATAATTT
>DSEL01000018.1 GCA_011056645.1 Candidatus Atribacteria bacterium | reverse complement strand
GTGCCATCTGTCTTTTTACCACTACGTTAATATTTAGTTAAGGGTTGGTTCGTTAGTTGGTTGCCTAATTGCCATGTTGAAAACTTAGAAAAAAGAGGTCTGGAATTAGTAGTTAGAATAAAATAGTGTCGATTATTGAATATGACGTATTCAATAAAAAAGTAAGGTTAAATTTTTGTAAGAAGAATTAATAAGAAATTAATTGCCCAACAAGCCAATTAACCAATAAATCAAATACTCACGATTATTCACTGATAGAGGAGGGGAAAATGAAAATTGCTGTTTATCCAGGTAGTTTTGATCCAATTACCAATGGCCATTTAAATATTATTGAAAGAACTGTAAAAATTGTGGATCAATTAATAGTTGCGGTGGCAGTTGATTCTAAAAAATCAACTTTATTTTCTGCCCAAGAAAGAACAGATATGATAAAAGAGGCCACTAAAGATTTGAAAGATGTTAAAGTATTGTCATTTTGTGGGTTATTAACTGATTTTGTGAGAAAAAATAAAGCTAATATCATTGTTAGAGGGATGAGAGCTATCTCTGATTTTGAACATGAATCACAATTAGCTTTAATGAATAAAAGACTTGCTCCGGAAATTGAAACAATTTTTATGGTCACTTGCTCCAAATATTCTTATTTAAATTCCAGTATAGTTAAAGAAATTTCCAGTTTAAATGGTAACATATCCCATTTGGTTCCGGAAATTGTTGAGAAAAAATTAAAGGAATTATTTTACAATAATAAAGCGTAAAAAAGAACTTTAGTGATTCTTTAAAATGAATCTATTTTTGATTGAATTGAAGTAAAAGTCCATCCAGATAATGAAGAGAAACAATGGTCTATTTTAAAAGATATTTTTTTATTATTATCATCATCGCTCTAATTTTACTTAATCTAATTCCTACTTCATATTTACTTATTATCCCCGGGCAGACTATTAATCTTAGTAAAAATATTACGGTAGAAAACGGTGAAAAAGATGCTAAAGGCCAATTCCTTCTCACTTCAACAGCTATAATAAAAGCTAATTTACTGTTATATATTTATGGAATCTTGGATCCTAATATCGATTTACAAAATCAAAACGAGGAAATATTATTGAACATGCAGCAAGAAGAATATTTTAAGGTTATGGAAGAACTAATGCAGAACAGTCAATTGATTTCCAAAGTTGTAGCTTTAAGGAAAGCAGGGTATTCTCCGGAGATATCAGGACAGGGAATATTAATTAACGGAATATTGGATAGCAGTCCATCAAAAAATAAATTATTACCGGGCGATGTGATTATAAAAATGGATGAGAAGCAGGTGAACACCTTAGAAGAATTTTCAAAAATAATAAGAAATTACCATTTAGGTCAAATTATCAAAATTACTTTTATAAGAGATAATAGTACCTATTCAACATCAATCCCTCTCATTGAGCTTCCTAGCACTGATGACGAAATAGAGGAGATAGGAATTGGGATCTTTGCTGATACCAAAGGTCTTCAATGCAGGTTTCCTTTAAAAATTGACATAAACTTGGAAAAAATAAAAGGACCTTCTGCTGGTCTGATGATTGCCTTGGAAATATTGAATCAATTGACCGATAATGATCTTAGCAGTGGTTTATCGATCGCTGGAACCGGTAATTTAAGTATGGATGGGAGAATAAGCAAAGTAGATGGAATTAAACAAAAAATAGTATCAGCAAAAAAAAATCAAGCCGAGGTATTTTTGGTGCCTCAGGAAAATTATAGAGAAGCTCTTAAATTTAGTAATGGTGTTAAAATCATTCCGGTCAATGATTTTGATGATGCAATAATGAAGCTAATAAAATTATAAATAAGTAATTATTATAGATAATAATATTTAATTCAATCTTTTTTAATTTCTATTTTGTGGGTAAAATCAAGCCTGGCTACCCTGGCTTCTGCTTTTTTATTGCCAAGAACATAGATATCAGTTGATAGGATATCATAGTTTAACATCTTTTCCAATCTATTACGAAGGTAGCTATTTTCTTCCATATTTGCTTGCTTTAAGTAATTTGATAATTTACTAATTAAAGGTGTAGAGGAATTTTTTTTAATTGCCCTTAATAGTGTTTTCCCTTTTTTAGAGAACCCCAAAATCCTCGTGTATAAGGGTCCACACTCATTAAACATAGTGATATCTTTTTTAGAAAGGTTCATCATTAAATGTAAAATTATACGTTGAATTTTAGTTCGAGTATATCTTCTGGTTTTAATTGAGTTAATTAATTGTTCAACAGTAAAAGAGGTTAAAGACACTTTCTTTAATCTATTTTCCAATCCCTCGGTAATTCCTTGAATTAGAGAAATATCTTCTATAGACATTCTTCTCAGTGTAGCTAAAATATATTGATAAAAAGATTCAAGGGTAATAGGACCCTCGCTTTCCCTTAATTCCTTTTCTAATATCTGAAATCCTGAGGAAGGGATGGTTGATTTTATCTTATCGTTTAGCGCAAAAAGGTCATTTTTGGAGTAAGTTAAAATATTTAATATTTCAGATCTAATAGAGGTAGCGCTCGAAATATTACCTTTAATATTTTTTTGATGATAACTTGCTCCCATTCTTTTTATAGCTATTGGTTTGATCTTAGATTTTAAATTTAATAGGTGTTTTATATATTCCAGGGCTAAAATGTTATTGGGGTATTTCAATAATTTGCTTAAATTTAAAGGAGAGATTTTTTCTAAGCCCTCTATTCCAAAAATTCTATGATATTCACATAAGGCTTGGCTTCTTGATTTGGGGAATTCATTTCCGCTTTTACTATAATATAGTATTAATTCTTTATACTTTTTTGGTTCATCATTTAGAAAATTGCTTATAGAGTAAAGGGTATTAAGGTTATTAGTTTCGCACCCGAAGCATAAATAGTCTATGATCTGGAGCGAATCCAGTAATTTTACTGCTCCAAAGGCGAATCCGTTTGCGTCCTGAGTAGAAAAAACAAAAGGGAGTTCAATAACCAGGTCAACGCCTGCATTCAAAGCTATCTTTGCTCGAGCCCATTTATTAATAATTGCCGGCTCACCTCTCTGTAGGAAATTTCCACTCATGACTGCAATTACATAATCTGCTTTAGTGATTTCTTTTGCTTTCAAAAGATGGTAAAGATGGCCATTGTGAAAAGGATTATATTCGGTAATTATTCCCAAAATTTTCATAAGATTTCTCGATTTAACGAATATTTTATGTTATAATTATACAAAATTTGCCATAAAATTGATAGTAATATATTCGTAT
>DSEL01000017.1 GCA_011056645.1 Candidatus Atribacteria bacterium | reverse complement strand
GGTAGATTATATTCTTTTAGCTATTACCCAAATAACAGTAGTTTTTATATTATCTTTAATCATGGCTTTAATTTTTGAGAGGCCGGCTATTCATCTTTTCTATTCAGCTGATATATGGTGGTCAATTGTGATAACGGGAATATTTGCTACTGCTTTGGCCTTCTATATGCAAAATAGATTTCAAAGGCATTCCACTGCTACTAAAACCGCGATTATTTTTTCCGGAGAACCGATATTTGCAGCAATGTTTGCCTATATGCTCTTGGGAGAGACAGTTGGAGTTATTGCCTGGGTAGGAGGATTGTTGATAATCTTTGGTATGGCCATATCTCAAAAGGAAGAAAAGAACTAATCTTTTATTTTTTTATTTCTTCTATCAGATCTTTCACCTCTTCAACTTTTTCGGGGATTGTTTTAGGCATGCCTTCTTTTTTGACATATACTTTTTCCCAGAAAGGTTGGGAAAGTTCACGATATGCTTTCGAATATTGATCCAGATGCTCTGCACACTTGGTTAATATTGTATGAGCGTTACCGTGTGTTGGGTATGCATTACATTCATTAACTACTTCCCTTAACACTTTGGGATTATCAATAATCATACAAGGCAACATTAAATTATCAGAATAGGGCTGCCTTTTCCTTATAGCCTTAAATAAGGGAGAAGCCAGAGCTTCCTTTAAGGAGGTATTTTTGACATTATGAGTGGCACAGTGGGTAAAGACACAGGGTTCGTAATCTCCTTTTACGTTTATATGTAAATATCCGGACTGGCGGCCTCCGGCAATACAACCATTAACATGCATTCCGTCATTCCAGAAATCTCCGATAAAGACCGGGTACTTGTTTCTCAGGTAATTGACTCTTCTCCAACCATAAAGTCTTTGTTCCGGTGTCTGCATTAAATTTACATCAGGATCTTTACCGATAGGGATGTAAGTGAAGCACCAACCAAAAACACAACCTTTCTCTTCCGTTAATAATTTCATCAATTCATCACTGTAGACGATTTCAGTATTGTATTTAGTAGGAGTAATAGAAAAACCATAAATCAGTCTGGCTTCCTTGCAGTTCTCCATAGCTTGTAATACTTTTCCCCATACCCCTTTTCCTCTACGCTGGTCAGTTTCCTTTTTAAATCCTTCTATGCTTATCG
Organism: Candidatus Atribacteria bacterium; assembly: GCA_011056645.1. NCBI lineage: Bacteria > Pseudomonadati > Atribacterota > Candidatus Phoenicimicrobiia > Candidatus Pheonicimicrobiales > Candidatus Phoenicimicrobiaceae > Candidatus Sediminicultor > Candidatus Sediminicultor quartus. Next base: position 8,050 of record DSEL01000017.1, on the reverse strand, counting down.
CCGGAGCGACATTGCCTAATTCTTGGAGTTTTAAGGCCATATGTTTATCGATAAAGGTTCCGTTGGTGTAAATCATAAAGGCTGCGTCATGATGTTTTTTGTAAATATCCAACATATCATCTCTAATAAAAGGTTCACCGCCTGATATAACGTAGAAATAAGTTCCCATTTCCTTGGCTTCAGTTATGACTTTATCTACATATTCGAGAGGGAGGTCATCTTTTTTGGAATAATCTCCGGCATAACATCCTACGCATCTAAGATTGCATCTCATGGTGGGGCTGATAACTAAGGTAGCAGGGCAGGGGATACCTTCTTTTTTTTCAAAATTCTCTCTATTTTTTGGTCCCAATAAAATATAATTAATCATAAAATTTAATACCATCTTGTCCCGAACATTAGGATGGATCTCTTTTAAGACTTTTTGGGCGATAAAATAAGCGGGAGCCTTATCTTTAAACATTTTTCTTACTTTTCCTATTTCGGATTTGAATTTAGGAGCGATTCTTTCTGCGGCATAGGTTAATCGAATAAGATTGTCATCGGAAGTATTGCTTAGGGCTTTCATAATGAGATTTACGGTCTGTTTTGTAGTGTACTTTTTCAAATTATCTATGTAATCCATAATGCTTTCCTCCCATAAAAAAAAATAAAATTATTTTTAGAAAATTAATCTTTGTTCTTCATATTTATTTCGTCTAAAGTGTCTTTTAAAAAATCTAACAATGATTTTTGCTCATTTTTATCCATCTGCGAAATATATTGATTGTAGGTTTGAATGTAGCCTATATACTCATTTAAATTTTTATTTGAACCGCTTGTATATTTTGGAAGATTATTGATATATTTAGTTAGAATTCCAAAACACATACCTACAAAGACAATTAGGGCGAATTCAATATAGGCATCGGTCATACCGTGAGGAATTACCTGGCTTAATAATTTTATCTCAGCGATCCCCTGGGTAATTTTTTTTGTGAGAAGGATAAGGATAAGCAAAACACAAGCACAAAAAATAAGAGGAGATTTTGTTTTTAAAGCTTCTTTAAATATTTCTTTTAGGTTAAACGTTCCTTTTACTTCCTCAAATTTTTGAATGATTTCTTTCTTTAATTTATTCAGTTCGGTTGATCTTGCAGATAATTTTCTTTGGGGAAGATTAGAAACAAGGGATCCCTTTTTAGTCGGAAAGAAGGTAATGATAGAACGACCTGATTCCGGGATAAAGTACTCTATTCCCAGGAAACCTTCTTTGTGGAGCAATTGCAGCATATCATAAGCAGTCCATTTGCTTACTCCCATTTTTAAGGCGACTTCTGAATAATGAATGGGAGTCTCTTTCTCTTGGTATAGATAGATTAATGATTGTAAAAATTCCTGCTGTCTTTCAGTTATACTCATAAGCGTAATCTCCCAAAAGACCCAAAAATTAATTTAAAAAAAATTACAATATTTACTTATTAAGTGTATCACTTTCCTGCAATTATGTAAAATTTTGTTACCTCACAGTTTACACTAGCGTTTTAGCAGCTTCTTTACAGATACTTTTAGTAGAGAGAAACAAAATTTTTATTTCAAGATTTTTTAGTGTAGAATAAAAAAAAGACCAAATCAATGAAAAAGAGTTTAATAATATGAAAAAGAAAATCTGCCCCATTTTCTGCAAGAAGACATTTCTTTTGCTCTTTTGTTTGTTTTTAGTAACTTTTGCTACTTCGGCAGTTGCTCAGGAGTTCTCGGCGCAGATCAAGATCCAGCAACCGGAAGGTACCTACTATTTTGATTATTTTGTGAAGGACCATCTCTATAGACTGGAAGGGAAAGACAGCAGTGGAGAGCCCATGATTATCATTGCTAATCGACAGGATGATTCTTATATCGGCATCCAACCGATCATGAAATTTTATATGGAATTATCCAAGGAAGAAATGTTTTTGTTTAACCCTATTATTGCCTGGGATATGATCACCGAAGGCTATAAGGAAGAAAAAACCGGAAAAGAAATAATTGCTGATTTTGAATGTGAAAAATATGTCTATTACAGCCAGCAGAGCGCGACCGAACCAAGCGCCGAAGTCTGGTATTCTCCGGAATTAAATCACAGAGTAAAAATCGCTATCCCCCTGATAAATGCGGGACAAAGTACTTTCGAACTGCTCAACATTCAGGCGGGCAGCCAGGATGAAGAAAAGTTTCAGATTCCCGAAGGCTATACAAAAATGGCATCACCGGCAGAACAAGCCCAGGCAGGAACGGGTAATAATCAGGTTAGCCCAAAGGCAACTACCGGAAAAATAGAGGGGGAATCCCCTATAGGAAGGACACTACGTTCAGGAAAGATCATGCAGATCCGAGTCAACCCTGCTTTAGAGAAAAATCTGATCATCGAGAACACCGGTAATGGCGATGCCTCCGTTACCGTCACCCCTTTTCGATCGGGAGAGTCTATTGCTTCTCAAGTCATCAAGAAAACCCTTACCTCAAATGCAAAAACCAAACCCTCCTTCAGCAGTGGTCTCAAGGTAGATGAAATTCAGATAAAGGTAGAAGAAGGAATGGTTCGGGCAAGTGTTCTTCAGGAATCTCCTTTTACCGATGAGATCAAGCGACAAGAATATTATCTTTTTGAAAATTTCGGACAGGGATTATCTTTAAGTGACAATAAACTTATTCGGTTAGCGCTCATGGGCGATAATCAATCTTCCGCTACTTCCCAGATTGAAATCACTTTCTTTAAGGGAGAATATCTGGATCCTCTGGAAAAATTGAGTCTTTCTTTGCAAAACGGCGAAACCAGACAATGGGAATTCCAGCAGGGGGAGATCAAAACGATGGATATCGTCAGCGGGGATTCCTGTGGCGTAAAGGTTATTTTGGAGCAATCGACCCCGACAAAAAAAGAATTATCCCAAGAAGAGATCCAAAAATTAAATCAGAATGTGATGAAAAATAACCTTACGGCAGTACATGCCGCCCTAACATCAGGCGTAGATTCCAGCTTGATTGTCTTTTCTACGGATTCCTTGTTGATGAGTGCCTGTGCTCAAGGAACCCCCGATATGGTTTCCTTAATCCTGGATTATCATCCCGATATCAACTATCAGGATACGTACGGTAATAATGCTCTAACCAAAGCAGCAGGAAATTTTAGTCATTACCGTGAAATGGTACCGATGTTACTGCAAGCGGGGATCGACCCCAATTCTAAAGTCGGCAGCGCCGGCCAGATCAATTCTACCGCCCTGGGTAAGGTAACAACACAAGCCCTGCAAACGCAAAGTGAGGAAGATTACCAAATCGTTGAATTATTCCTAAAAAAAGATGCCGACGCCAATCTCTCCACCAAGAACGGAACAACGCCCCTTATGCAGGCCGCCTATAAAGGAAATGTAGCATTGGTAAAGCTCTTCCTGGAATACGGTGCCGATCCGACCTTAAAAGATAAAACCGGCAAGACTGCCTTAGATATGGTAAAACAGAAAGGATACCAGGAGATCATTCAACTATTGACCCAGTGATAATTCATATTAAAACTTATACGTTGTCATGCAGCCTTAAAAATAAAAACCTCTTGATCTTCAATCAGGAGGTTTTTATTTTTGTATCAATCATCCGGTATAAGATTATCCCCTAACAATGAATTCCCCATTGATTGAATGCCAGGGAAAGTTTTCGGCTTGTGCAAGCAAAAAAATCATCCGTCATTTTGTCCTTCAGGCCATATTTTCGGTAAACCCAGTCGGCATATCGATAGTTCATTCGATCGATGATCACATAGTCAACTTTTCCTGCCAGGACTTCCGCCAGATCTTCTGCCCCCGGAAGTATCGGTGCGATCATGGCATAAGTCCGCAGGCCAGCCCGGTGTAATTCATCAAGCGCCATTACCCTATCCTTTATGGCCGGAGCAGCGGGCTCAAATATTTTCCTAAACCTATCATCGGCTGTTCCTATACTAAAACCCACCTCAAAATCACTCCCCTTTTTTAGGATATCCATATCCCGTAAGATCAGGGGCGATTTTGTTTGGACTACGACCGGCCAATTATTTTCTGCAAGTATTGCTAAACACTGACAGGTAAGTTTATATTTTGCCTCCAGCGGCTGGTAGGGATCACATACGCCACTTATCCAGACTTTTCCCGGCTTTTTCCTGATGATTGCTTTTTTTAGTAATTCAGGCGCATTGACCTTTAGGTCAACAAATTGTCCCCAGGGTTCACGATGACCGCTGAATCTTTTCATAAAACGAGCATAGCAGTATGAACAATTATGCTGGCAGCCTATGTAAGGATTAATAACGTATGGATAAACTTTTGATATGGATAGAATCGTTTTGGGTTGGATCTCTTTTATGATCATATTATTATAAAATACATTGTACCAAAAAACTACCTCCGTTAAAAGAGGGCTTTCAAGGCTGGCTTACTCTTTGACGACTAACTCCACCCGCCGGTTCTGAGCCTTTCCGATAGCCGTCGTATTAGGTGTGACCGGCATCGACTCGCCATATCCTTTGGTAAAAAGCCGGGCAGAATCGATACCTGCGGATACCAGATAAGATTTGACTGATTCGGCACGTTTTTGAGAAAGAAGAAGATTGTGCTCTTCCGAACCGTCTGAATCAGTATGTCCCTCAATTATCAATTTCATGATCTGCTCGGAATTAAGCATAGCCACAATTTTACCTAATGTGGGTTTGGATTCATCCCGAATAACATCCGAATCATAATCGAAGTTAATTCCGTAAATCCTGACTCTCCCGTATTCCAGAAGCTCTGCCGTCATTTGCTCCTGCACGCCACCACCCCAATGGGGGCAGCCACCTACTTCTTGGGACTTCTTAGTACCATCCCATACATCACCCTGTATATCTTCTCGACCCTCATACCACCAAAGGCCGAAGAACTTTTCTCCATCGGAGGAAAAAACCATAACGGCCGAGCCCTGCTGGCCTGTTTCTTTCCAGGTAAATTTCATGATACGTCCTTCAATTCCTCCGTTTAAAATACCTTCATCGTATTCATAGCACCCCGTCACCGAGGTTCCCTGCTGGCGAAGATGAAAATCATTATAATTCGTCTCATAAGTTCCAGACACATCGGGTAGCGGAGTATTGGTCAATTGTTTTCCATAGGCGCGAAATTCCATCAGTTCGGTATATTCGTCAGAACCGTGGTTATTCAAAATGGTCAGCTTCAACCATTTACCCGATATACTGACATCGACCGGGAAAAGCTGATTGTCTTGTTGATCTACAAGAGACACATGGGCAATCTTCTGAAAACCTTCTATAGGACCATCATTAGAAAGTGCTACTACAATATCTTTGGCAGCACTGTTTGCTGTATCTACATAGGCCGTATCAAACTCCAGACTGTCAAAGACAGTTTCCTCGGTAAGCTCAATGACCAGGGTATTGTCGGCAATTTGCCCTTGGGGAGAACACCAACCGGTTTCAGGATTTTCATCGATTATCCAGATATTCCCCCATTGCTTACTGTATTCGGCTGACTTTTCCACAATTAAGGCACCGGAAGAGAAAGAAACCAGTGAAGGTTCAGCCTGAATGGCAACTCCCTCCAACACACAACAAAAGAAAAAGAACAACATTATTAATATCAAAATAAATTTCCTGCTCATTAAAATCCCTCCTATTTTTTAATAAATTATTATTTATTTTAGCTATTAGCTTTCTTAAAATACTAAAATGTATTAACTTATTATAACGTATATAATGAGTCAGTGGCTAATAAATTTGATTTTCCCTACAAAGAGTAAAACTAACCCGGTTGCAATTCCAGCTTGTTTGCCACCGGCGACTTCACCAACTGAAGCCAAGTACACTCCCGACCAACCCAGTACCAAAAATCCAAAAAGAAATGATAAGACAAAACGGTTAACAATATAAAAACTGCGGCAAACTGAACCGCTATCCGCCAGCCCAGGTTTTTTCCCAGAAATGGCAAGAAACTTGTTCCCATGATACCACCCAAGCCAAAACCTGTCTGAGCAACACCCATGGAAAAGGTCCGCTTTTCTTAAGGCGTAGCAATCATGACTTCTTTCGTGACAGAAGGTGATATGATACTAAAACCCAGTCCGGCCACAAAAGCCATCAATAAAAGAAGGTCATAGGAAGGAAATAGTCCATGAAGGATTAATATACCGCCTAGATATTCAATTCCCAGAAGTATATTCTTTTTTGGTCCCAGACTATCTACAATGCCGCAGGTAAAAATGGAAAGCACCGCGGCACTAATAAAAAAGCAGGTTGAATAATAACCAACCTGAGCTCGAGGTAATACAAATTCTTCTCTTATTCTGCTTTTTCTTTATATCAATTTATCTAAATCTTTGCTTCCCTTTTTTCATTTTTTAAATAACCGTAGTCACTGCAGAATAAGGTCTGATCTCATCGATATTACTATAGACCCTCCCCTGTTTACGAGAAATAAATCTCTATCTTATATAAAGAACCAATTCATTAAGGGATTTGCGTTTTCTTATTCCTGGATTATCTGCCGGATAGCCTATCGGTGTAAAAGCAATGGGTTCCATGTCTTGAGGGAGATCAAGGAATTTTCGTGCTGCATTCGGATCAAAGGCTCCTACCCAACAAGTGCCAAGCCCCAAATCCGTTGCAGAAAGAATGATATGATCCATTACAATAGCCGAATCGACATCGACATAATTCCTTCCATCCCGGCGAACCCAATTTCCTTCCGGGATCCCGCATATTCCTATGACATAAGGAGCCTGAGCAAACCATTCCTGGCGGTATATTTTTTTTAATTCATCTTTAAAGCCTGCAGTTTGGATGACAAAAAGTTTAAAACTTTGTCTGTTGGCTGCTGTCGGAGCCAGTCTTGCCGCCTCTAAAACCTTATTGATTATATGGGATGGTACATCATCCGTTTTATACGCTCGTACGCTATATCTTCGTTCGATCAATTCCTGAAATTCCATAATACATTACTCTCCTTCTCTGTTGATTTTACTTTTGGATCTACCCCAATACTTCTTTCCATTATACTCTATAATAATAACTATTACTCGCATATCAATCAAGTTTCAGTATATTTTTTTCTGTGTCAATATTTTGGGAGTAGTTTTCTTTAGTGAAAAAATTTTTTCTTTTAATATTTTTTAGAATATCTGAATAAAATTTTGGACTACGATAAAAAAAGTATTATAATGATACAAAATATGTCTTTTCTCAGTAGAAAAGATAAAAAATAAAACAAAATATGAAAATCTTTAAGAAATAGAAGGGAGAAAAGTGCAATGAAAAAAGATAAAGATTCTATAGGTAATAATGTAGGATCGGATGAATTAAAGGAATTGGATGATCTGGAAGATACATTAGAAATAGAAGATTTAAAAAAATTAGATCAAAAATCAAGCTAAATATCATAGATAAAAATAGTACGTTGCCTATAGAAACGGGAGTTGGATAAATCCGTATAAATCCGTACCAATAATATAGCAAGACTTCTAAAATACCCCAGTAAATTTTACACTGTCTTTTTTACCGGTACTCCATAGGGACCATCTGCTAAATAGGCAATTTTTATTTTTTCTTGTAGATTGCTTTTTAATTCAGATATGGCTGCTTCTACCGCTTTTTCAATGACTTGAGCAGCGTTCTTCAAATTACATTTGTATCTTTCAGTTTTGGGAAGAAATATATTTCCATCAACGCCAGGAATAATTTTATAATCATTAAAAGAAAGTCGAGGGCTGTAATAAATAAAATTTTCCGGGGGAATTTTAGAAAACAAGCGAGTCCACATTTGCACTTGCCATTGATCAGGAATAAAAGTCCAATCAGGTGATAAAATTAAACGATTAAATTGTTTTGCTCCTATTATTTTTAATAGATGTAAAACTGCTTTATATTTATCGCTGCCAATCAAATCCTCATCATTGTTATTTGCTATCATAATTAATTTACCATTGGGTTTTAAAACCGGGATAGCCACTACTGCAGCCTTGGCTGTTTGATATTGGTTAATACCTACAAAGCTAGAGTGAGTAATTACAATAT
>DSEL01000016.1 GCA_011056645.1 Candidatus Atribacteria bacterium | reverse complement strand
TATCGTCATTGGCGCTGTCCCGGGTTTTTTAGGATTTAATATGTTACGATCGGTTATCGAAGCTGGTAAAAATGTGGTTGATATATCTTTTATGGCTGAGGATACTTTAAGTTTAGATGAACTAGCCAAAAAGAAAGGGATTACTGCCGTGGTGGATATGGGAGTTGCTCCCGGCATGAGTCATATGATTGTAGGTTATGTAGATAACCTGTTAGATGAAACCGAAAGTGCTACTATTTTGGTAGGAGGGCTTCCGGTGATAAGAGAATGGCCTTATGAGTATAAGATTGCTTGGTCTCCTAAAGATGTAATAGAAGAATATATAAGACCGGCAAGATTGATAGAAAACGGAAATATTGTAGAAAAACCTGCTCTTTCTGATTTGGAATTAGTTAATTTGCCCGAGATTGGTACTTTAGAAGCCTTTAATACTGATGGACTTCGTAGTCTGCTTTATACCACTAAAATTCCTTTTATGAAAGAAAAGACCTTACGTTATCCCGGTCATGTTGAAAAGATGCGGATGCTAAGAGAGACCGGATTTTTTAGTAGTACACCTATTGAAGCAGGAGGAGTAAAGATTAAACCGTTAGACCTTACCTCAAAATTAATCTTTCCCAAATGGGAATTAAAAGAAGGAGAGGGAGAATTAACGGTAATGAGAGTGGTGGTACAGGGTAAAAAGAATAAAAAAATTCTGCGTTACACTTATGACTTGATAGATTACTACGATAAAGAAGAAAAAGCTACTTCTATGTCCCGTGCTACCGGATTTCCCTGTGCGATTATGGCTAGATTGGTAGCTCAAGGAGAATTTAGATATCCCGGAATCTGTCCGCCGGAATATATTGGAAGAGAAGAAAAAATATATCAAAAAGTATTGGAAGAATTAGAGAAAAGAAATATCATCTATAAAGAAAAAATAATTGAGGTTTAACCTAATTAATCGACAAGTAGGCCAATGTAACAATAGGTAAATTATTAAGGAGGTGATAAATAGTTATTTAATAAAATAACAGATTAAAAATCAATATTAACTTGCATTGAAAGGTGTAAGGTAGAGGCGCGGACAATAATAAGTAAGAATGAAGGCTTAAGATTCATTTTGAAAGGTATTTCCGCCGAAGTAGAAAAGAGAACATAAAATCTTTTCTGCTGGGTTTATAGTGAATAACTATAAGACTGTCATCAAATCTGTCCCCGGATTTAGATGGAGCGCTACCATTCGGTAGAGTACTTCATTTAAGTTCGGGGAATAATAGGCAATTAATGAGGGCTCTATCATTAATTGCTTTTTTATTTGGTAGAAGTTTTCATATGATCTATTTTTTAAAAAACTAACTAACTAGTTTACGGTAATGTGAATAATAAAAGGAGACAAAGGATATGAAGGTATTAGTTTTTGGAGGTTCGGGGAAAATGGGTTCTGCTGTTGCCTGGGATTTAGCCCAAAATAGCACGGTCGGAGAAGTAGGGATTATTGGAATTACCGGTAGAAGAGGAGATACACTGGAAAAGACTAAAAAATGGATCAACAGCGATAAGATCGTGCTCCATACTATCGATGTCAACAATCGAAAAGAGACCATGAAATTAATGGAACAATATGATGTGGGTGCGATTGCCTTACCCAATAGAAAATGTAGCTATAAAGTAGTAGATATGGCTGTTGAGACCGGACTTAATACGGTAGATATTTTGGAAGAATATCATCGGAAACCGGATAAATACGAGGTTGAAGGGTTGGAAATTCCTAAGGGGATGACACTGGATGAATATGGAGAGTCACTTCATCAAAAGGCGATAAGAAATGGAGTTACTTTTATCGACGGAATGGGGTTTGCGCCCGGTTTAACCAATATTACCTTGGGTGAAGGCATAAAAAAAATGGACCAGGCAGATTCAGCTATTGCCAGATGCGGAGGAGTACCGGCTAAAGAATTTGCCAGAAATCATCCCTTGAAATATATGATTACCTGGGCTTTCGAGCATGTTTTAAGAGAATATATGATCAAGGTAGATGTCATTAAGAATGGTAAAATTGTAGAAGCGGAGGCAATGGACGATCTTGAAAAATTTCGATTTAATCAATTAGGAAAAGATGAAGAATTAGCCTGTGCTATTACCCCGGGGATGCCCAGTTTTCTCTATACCCGCCCACAACTTACAGAATGTGCAGAAAAGACTATTCGTTGGCCGGGTCATTGGGAAGGAGCAAGGGTGTTGAAAGAATGTGGTATGCTGGACGCTACTCCAAGGGAATTTAAAGGAATAAAAATATCTCCTCGCGAGTTCTTGTCTCACATCATGACCCCAGGACTCCGCTCTCGAAAAGGTGAAACCGATGTCTGTGTCATGTGGAATACTGTTATAGGGATAAAAGATGGACAGAAGATGAGGGCAGATTATTATATGTGGGAGGAGGCAGATACCGAACATGGAATCTCTGCCATGGGAAGAGTAACCGCTTTTCCGGAAGCCATTGCCGCGGTGATGTTAGGAAAAGGCGAGATAACTAAGAAGGGGATAGTAGCTCCTGAAGATGCAATAGAAGGAAAAATTTATGAAAACTTCTTGGAAGAGCTGAAGAGAAGAAAAATAAATATCCTGGAGATTGTCAAGAAGATATAATAGAAAGCTAAATAAAGTTTTAAGCGTGTTAGAGAGGGCATAAACCAAGATTGAATAAAAAATTTAAAAAAAATGATTAAAAAAAGAGGAATTTGAAAAGTTTTGTCGAATAAGTAATAATATTAAGAGGAGGTTTTTTAAAGTGAATAGAATTAAGGTTATTATCATGGGAGCTGCCGGAAGGGATTTTCATAATTTCAATGTATATTTTAAGGATAATTCAAATTACGAGATCGTTGCCTTTACCGCTACTCAAATCCCGGATATTGCGGGTAGAAAGTATCCTGCTGAATTATCCGGTCCTTTGTATCCCAAAGGCATTAACATATATGCGGAAGAGGAATTGCCCAATCTAATAAAAGAAAAAGAGGTCGATCAGGTAATTTTGGCCTATAGTGACCTTCCTCATCAGTATGTTATGGATAAAGCTTCAATCGTGTTGGCTCACGGAGCTGACTTCAGATTAATGGGACCGAAGAGTACTATGCTCAAATCCAATCTTCCTGTGGTATCTATTTGTGCGGTAAGAACCGGCTGTGGTAAAAGTCAGACTACTCGCAAAGTGTCGGACATATTGAAAAAGAAAGGATATAAAATCGCAGTGATCAGACACCCCATGCCTTATGGAGATTTAAGGGAGCAAATTTGGCAAAGATACGAAAATTATGCGGATTTGGACCGCTATCATTGTACTATTGAAGAGAGAGAAGAATATGAACCCCATCTGGATAGAGGCAACATCCTTTATGCCGGGGTAGATTATCAAGAAATATTAAAAAGAGCAGAAAAAGATGCAGATATAATTGTCTGGGATGGAGGGAATAACGACCTGCCTTTTTATAAGCCGGATCTACACATTGTAGTCACCGATCCCCTTCGAGCTGGTCACGAAATGACCTATTACCCCGGGGAAGCCAACCTCAGAATGGCGGATGTCGTGGTAATGAACAAAATAGATACTGCTGATTTAGACAAAATAAATCAGCTGAGAGAAAATATTTATCAACTTGCTCCTGAAGCAATTTTAATTGAAGCTGCCTCTCCCCTTACTATAGACCATCCGGAGCTTATCAGGGATAAAAGAGTATTAGTAGTTGAAGATGGTCCAACTTTAACTCATGGCGAGATGAAGTATGGTGCAGGGGTGGTAGCTGCTCAGAAATATGGGGCAAAAGAGATTATAGATCCCCGTCCTTATGCTATTGGTACCATCAAGGATACTTTTGCAAAATATCCGGGTATCGGGACACTATTGCCGGCAATGGGATATGGCGAAAAGCAGACACAAGAACTGGAAGATACTATAAATGCGGTTGATTGTGATATAGTAATTATTGGTACTCCTATTGATTTATCGCGAGTTATTAAGATCAGCCGGAAATCGATCAGAGTAAAGTATGAACTTCAAGAGATTGGTAAACCAAATTTAGAGGAAATCTTGGATCAAAAAATTAAAGATAGGGGGTGATATGGAAGGGTAGAAAGTAATCGATAAATTAATAGTAATTAAGGTTTTACAAAATTTTATTTTTTTGAATTAAGGAGGGTGAATTAAACAAATGTGTCAGTGGAACAAGTATAAGAGTTTATTATTATTGGTTTTGATGCTATTTATGTTCTTTATATTATCCGGAATGGCTTTTGCTGCTGAAGAAGAAGTAGAAAAAAGTTACGGATTTCTATCTCTATTACCACCGTTAGTTGCTATTGTTCTTTGTTTTTTAACTAAACAAGTTTTAGCTTCTCTATTCATCGGTATATGGATAGGTGCTACCATATTGACAGGCTGGAATCCCATAGGCGGAGTAACCAAAACCTTAGGATATATTGTAGAGAATGCAGCTGATAGTTGGAATGCTACTATCTTACTATTTGACTTTGCAATCGGTGGACTTATCGGTTTGATCTATCTTTCAGGCGGTGCTCAGGCTTTTGTTAAAAGTATAACTGATAAAGTAAAAAGTGCTCGTGGCGGACAATTCACCGCTTGGTTATTTGGATTAATAATTTTCTTTGATGATTATGCTAATACCGCTATAGTAGGCAATGCCTTTATGCCGGTAACCGATAAATTGGGGATTTCTCGAGAAAAATTTTCTTATATTGTTGATTCAACTGCTGCTCCGGTAGCTTCCTTAGCTCTAATTTCTACCTGGGTGGGCTATGAAGTGGGACTTATCGGTGATGCTATAGAAGGCACTTCGGTATCTTTAACTCCTTATACTATCTTTTTACAATCAATACCCTATCGATTCTATAGTATTTTTGCTATTATATTGGTCCTGGCCATTGCCTTATCTCAAAGAGATTATGGACCTATGTTAAAAGCTGAACACCGAACAAGGACCACTGGTAAAGTCTTTGCAGACGGAGCAATTCCGCTTTCTGGTGGGAGTAAATTAAAAGTATTAGAAAACGTACCCCAAAAAACTGTTAATATGGTGGTTCCTATTATAGTCCTGGTAGCAGTCAGTATGTTTGGTATGTGGTGGACTGGTGGAGGCACTTCTGCCGAATCATTTACCTCTGCAATTTCAGATGCCGATGCTATGACTGCCCTTTTATGGGGAGCAATGTTTGCTGTGATTACAGCTATTATCATGTATAAAGCTCAGAAAATCGGTACCTTAGCTGATATGATGGATGCCTTTATAGATGGAGCCAAGATGATGGTTCTGGCTAATTTAATCCTAATTTCTGCCTGGTCAATAGGTAGTGTTTGTGATAGTATAGGGACTGCTCCTTATGTGGTAAATGCTGCTAAAGGGATTATTTCTCCAGTTTTGTTGCCCATGGTGATGTTTCTAATCTGTAATGTAATTTCCTTTTCTACGGGTACTTCCTGGGGGACTATGGCTATAGCTATGCCCATTGCTATTCCCTTATCTTTAGCTTTAGGCGTACCTTTACCTTTGGGAGTATCTGCGGTACTCACCGGTTCGGTTATGGGAGACCATTGTTCGCCGCTTTCTGATACCACTATTATGTCTTCTATGTTTTCCGGCTCTGATCATATTGACCATGTTAAGACCCAGATACCTTATTCCCTCACTGCTGCCGGAGTCGCCGTATTAGGTTACATTTTGGCCGGAAATGGTATGTCACTAGGTTTGGTATTGCCCTTAGGATTAATATTGGTAGTAATTCTACTTTACCTATTTTCATCAATATCCGCAAAATCTGCCGGAATTTCCTTCCCTTTGCCCGAGCTTAAGGTGAAGGAAGTAAAAGAAGTTTAAAAAATATTTAATTTTGCATTGAATCATTCAAAATGAGGCCATCTTGCCTTGATTTTAAAAAAGGTATGATGGCTTCATTTAGTGTCATGTGATTTGGTTTGATAAACACAATTATTGGTATTAGTATCTGTAAAGAATTATAAATCAAGACAGTTTAGTTTGAATTAAAGTAGTTTTTTAGTAAGTGGATTTTAAGAATTCATGATTTTTATATGAATTAATGAAGGAGAAAGGATTAATGTTTAAAGGAAGCGAAGAGAATCAAAAATTACTGGCCTCATTTGATTTTAAGCCGGGAAAAGTAGAAAAGGGTTATACTGATAGACGTTTATATATTGACCTTTCAGAAAATAAGATCGAAGAAAAATCCATTGACCCCAAGATTAAGGAAACCTTTACTGGAGGGCGTGGTTATGGTATATGGTATTTGTGGGACACTGTTTCCTCAAAGACAAGATGGAATGACCCTGAAAATGAAATAATATTCTGTACCGGACCTATTTGCGGGGTTACTCAATATTCCGGAACGGGTAAAACGCACGTAGTCACTCTTTCACCGGAGACCGGAACAGTTAATGATAATAATGTGGGAGGATATCTTGCTCCTTTCTTGAAGTTTTCCGGTTGGGATCTTTTGGAAATTAAAGGTAAAGCCAAAGAAGATGTGGTTATTTTTATTGATGGAAATAAGGGAAAAGTTATTATTGAAGAGGTTCCGGGAATGAATTCAGATACTTATTTACTGATCGAAAAACTAACTGAAAGATATGCTGCTGATGAAAAAGATAAAAGAAATCTTAGTATTGTATCTTCTGGAAGAGGAGCAGAACATACTAATTTGGGAATTCTAAATATCAGCTGGTATGATGTACGTCGCAAGAAAGTTCGGATTAAACAAGCGGGTCGCGGTGGAACGGGTAGCGTTTTCCGAGATAAGAAAATTTTAGCAATTGTTACCAAGTATACCGGAGTAAATGCAGGTTCCAACCAGGCAGCTAACCCCGAACTTGTTGCAAAAGCCGGAAAAAGATTGACCAAAGAAATATTAGAGTTAGATCATATTCAAAATGGAATGCGAGAAATAGGGACGGTTAATTTGTTAGATCATATGCAGAATTATAATTGCTTACCTGTCCATAATTTTAAATTTGGTTCCCACCAGGAGGCTAATAAAATTGATGCTAAAATATGGCACGAGCGCATGACGCAGAATCAGGCGGGTGATTCCTGTTGGATGGGGTGCGCCCTGCGTTGTTCTCATGCAGTAGATGGATTTGAATTAACTACCGGACCTTTAAAGGGGCAAAAAGTTTTAGTAGACGGACCGGAGTATGAAACAACTGCCGGATTTGGAGGAAATTGCGGATGTTTTGACCCCGATTTTATCCTGGAAGCCAATTTTTATTGTGATAATTATGGGATAGATACTATCGGAGTAAGTACTACGATAGCCTTTCTTATGGAGTGTTATGAAAATAATTTTCTTAATAAAGAAATTACCGGGGGTTTAGAACTTAACTTTGGAAATAGGAAAGCAGTTTTAGAATTAATTCATCAGATGTCTGAAGGAAAAGGATTTGGTAAAATTGCGGGATTAGGCATCAGACAGATAAAAAAAATATTAGTATCGAAATATGGTGCAGATGAAAAATTTTTACAGGATATCGGTATGGAATGTAAAGGCATGGAATTTTCTGAATATGTCACCAAAGAATCTTTGGCCCAACAGGGAGGATATGGAATTGCCAACAAGGGACCTCAACACGATGAGTCCTGGCTTATTTTTATGGACCAGGTTAATAACCAGATTCCCACTTTCGAAGACAAAGCCGAAGCACTCCATTATTTTCCTTTATTCCGGACCTGGTTTTCTGTTGTCGGTCTCTGTAAATTACCCTGGAATGATATCGAGCCGGAAAATAATAAACAGAAATATCATGGAATGGAAGCAGCAAAAGTTCCTGAACACGTGGAGAACTACTGCTGGCTTTTTGAGGGAATTACCGGCATACCTATTAGCCCTGAAGAATTAATTTTACAATCAGAAAGAGTTCATAACCTACAGAGGTTATTTAATCTGAAGATGGGTTTTGGAACACGAGAATATGATAGAATTCCTTATCGGGCAATGGGGCCGGTTACCTCGGAAGAATATGAATCTCGAGAAGAACTTTACGACCAACAATTGCAAGAGATCATTCATTTTGACATCAAGGAAAAAACAACCGAGGAGAAGGTAAAGGCTCTTCGAAATTACCGGGAAGAACAGTATCAGAAACTTTGCAATGCAGTTTATAAGCGAAGAGGATGGGATTCTAATGGTGTACCTACTTTGGAAAATATTCAAAAATTGAAGATAAATTTTCCGGAAGTGACGGAGCTGCTAAGAAAGTATAAATTATGATTAAAGTAAACGGAAGAGATAAGAAATGGGAAGAAAATATAACGGTTGCTCTTTTGCTGGAGAAGTGTAAGTATACCTTTCCTTTAATAATGGTGAAAGTTAATGGTAAATATATTCCCAGGGAAAAATATAAAGCTACTACAATTATTGATGGAGACGATATTCAAGTAATCCATTCTATTGCCGGAGGTTAAATCACTAAGGATTTTTATATCAATTAAATTTGCTTTAATTATTTTAGATTCTTAAAAGCAGAAGGTTAAAACCTTCTGCTTTTTCTTTTATGTCTTGCCTATTGCAATTTTCCTAAAGTGGTGATATTATTAAACAAAAGTTAGGGATACCTAATAAAGGTAGGGATATAAAATAGCTTTACCTAAGATAAAAAATATTTATAAAGGGGAAGCAAAAACTAAATGACTACCCGAAATGTGGAAGATTATCTGGAAACTATATGGAATTTACAGGATAAAAAAGGATATGTTAAAGCAAAAGATATTGCAGAAAGATTAGAGATAAGCCGTCCCAGTGTATCCGGGATGATTAGAAAATTATCAGAAAATAGTTATATATTGTACGAAAGATACGGGGGGATTGTATTGACAAAAAAAGGTAAAAAATTAGCCCAGGAGATCAAAGAGCGCCATACTTTATTGGTAGATTTTTTAAAGATTATCGGCGTTGATGAACAAAATGCTCAAACTGATGCTTGCAAGTTAGAGCATGACATTTCACCGGAAACCATAAATTGTCTGCTTAAATTTGTAGAATTTATTAGTTTATTACCAGAAAGCTCCGAGTGGAAAGAAAATTTTCAAGAATGTTTAGAAAGAAAAGGATTGCTAGAAGTAAGCAGTAAAAAAAGGAAAATTGCAAAGAAAAAAATATTGAAGGAGAGAGAGAATAAAAAGATATGAGCATTACTTTGGATTCAATAAGCGAAAATCAAAAAGTAAAAGTTATGAGTATTTCTGGGGGGTGGGGAATAAGGCAACGCTTAAGTTGTTTAGGTATTCATCCCGGAGACCTAATAACTGTAAAAAGGAGCGCTATAATGCGAGGTCCTATTTTAATCAGCGTCCATGGGAATCAGGTTGCTTTGGGAAGAGGAGTAGCAGGGAAAATAATAGTGGAGGCAGACTAATGAAAATCGCTCTTATGGGGCAGCCTAATTCAGGAAAAAGCACCATCTTTAATCATGTAGCCGGATATAAAGCGGTAACCTCTAATTTTCCGGGAAAGACTGTAACCTATAATCTAACCAAATTTAATCTTTTTGGTAAGGCTTTAGAGTTAGTGGATTTACCGGGAACATATTCTTTAACCTCATTTGACCTAGCTGAGCTTGAAGCCAGAAAATACTTGCTAAATGGTAATGTTGATGCGGTTATAAACGTTGTTGACGCTTCACTTCTTAGTAGAAGTTTAGAGCTTACCCTTCAACTCTTGGAGCTTAAATTACCGATGGTGATATGTCTTAACATGATTGATGAAGCTGAACGTAAAGGAATCAGAATTGATATTGAAAAGTTATCTAAAATATTAGGCGTTCCAGTTGTACCGGTAATTGCGGTAAAAGGAAAGGGAATAAAAGAGCTTTTTTCAACAGCCTATAAGATGGGAGGAAAAAAGAAAATAACTAAAACTCTGAACTTTAGTAAAGATGTTGAGGAAGTTATCGAGAAATTATTCGCACAAATTAAAGAGAAACAGATCAGTAAAGAATTTAATGTACCGGAACGATTTTTGGCTATTAAATATTTAGAGAATGATCATTATTTTATGGAAAATTTTAAAAGTAGAGATAAAAAAAATTTTAAAGAGATTAATTACTTTCAAAATTTGCTTGAAGAAGTTCACGGCAGACCTTCTGATGTAGTTATTTCCTCTGAGCGGCATCATTTATCGATGAATATTTATGAATCTGTAGTTTCACTTACTAAGCCCCATATAAGTTTAATAGATTATCTGGATAATATCTTAATGCATCCACTTTTGGGGTATATTTCTTTAGGTCTAATTTTTTACTTATTTTTTAATTTAATTTTTGGTGTTGGGAAAATAGTAGAAGAACCATTATTGGATTATTTTTATAAGCTAATTCCTTTACTAGGAAAAAGCATCGATTCAGGTACACTATTATTTTCAATAATGAGTGGTATTATCCAAGGATTAGCCGGCGGGATAGCTATTGTCTTGCCTTATTTGTTCCCATTTTTATTTGGTTTAGCTATTTTAGAAGATTTAGGTTATCTGCCACGCATAGCTTTCCTCTTAGATGCGTTTTTACATAAGATTGGTTTACACGGTAAAGCAATTATACCTTTTATATTAGGCTATGGCTGTACTGTTCCGGCTATCATGGCTACCAGAATTTTGGAATCGAAAAGAGACCGTTTTATTGCCTCCGTGCTGACTACCATGATTCCCTGTGCTGCGCGAATGACTATAATATTTGCATTGGTGGCTTTTTACATTAGCCCTCAAGCAGCTTTGGCTATTTATATTTTAAATATTATGGTAATTATCATATCAGGAAAGATATTATCTCGCTTGCTGCCAGAGATAACCCCGGGAATGATCTTAGAAATCCCGGCTTATCATATTCCTTCTATAAAAGTTGCATTAGCCAAGACCTGGCTCAGAATGAAAGAATTTATATTTGTGGCCTGGCCTTTACTTATTGCGGGCAGTACAATTTTAAGTTTATTACAATATTATAAAGCAGATATGCTTATAAATAATCTTTTTTCTCCTCTAACCTCTCTCCTCGGTCTCCCTTTCGTGGTGGGCACTACTCTGATATTCGGTATTCTTCGTAAAGAACTTTCTATGTTAATGTTAATTCAGGCTATAGGAACTTCTAATGTCGCCGCAGTAATGTCTACAACTCAAATTATGACCTTTACTATCTTTGTAATTTTTTATGTTCCCTGTATTGCGACCGTTGCGGTTCTATGGAAAGAAATTGGAAGTAAGCGAACGTTATTTGCTATGGCTTTTACTTTTGTTTTTGCTGTTCTTTTAGCAACCATTACGCGATTTGTATATTAAAGAACAGTATCGCGTGTCGAGGATACGGAATTTTTACCATATTATAATTTAGTATTTTTTGAGTTTTAATTTTTTCACATGATACGCAATACGATCTGCTAATTACTGCTAAACAATACTAATATAATCGGTAGATAGATAGATTAGCAAATTGGAAGATTTTAAATATTTTAGATTTTGAATTACGATATTTAATTTTTACTTTACTAAACTTTGCTTAACAACATTTGACAAAAGAATTTTTTTAGTATAGTATATTAATGAAAATCATTATCAATAAGAGAGGACCAATTTTATGCCAGGAAGATGGGGTAAAGGACCAGCAAAGTGGTGGCACGGTGAATTTAGAGGGTGTGGTTATAGAATTACTATCCCGCGGCAAATCATTTTACAGGTCTTGGATGAATCTAAAGGACATCTCAGCGCAGAAGATATATATTTAGAAGTGCATAATATTTATCCGGCTATCGGCCTTACCACTGTTTACCGTACCTTGGAGTTATTAGTTAATATGGGCTTAATCTACAAATTTGATTTTGGTGATGGACGAGCAAGATATGAATTATTGGCTCGTGGGACCAAGGAAGCATCACACCACCATCATCTAATATGTACTAAATGTGGCCGGATAATTGATTATACAGATTTTATAGATGAAGAAATAGAGTTACTAAAAAAAACAGAAAAGGGACTTTCTAAAAAATATAATTTTGAAATTAAAAATCACACTATTCAATTTTATGGAATGTGTAATAAATGTTCAGATGAAGAAAAATAGATAAATTTTTTTAGTAGATTTTATTGAAAATGATTACCATTGTAATAAAATCTTTTAAAAAAAATAAAAATAGAAAGGAGATGAAAAATATGCCAAGAGGAGATGGAACTGGACCAGGGGGATTAGGTCCCATGACCGGAAGAGCAACCGGATATTGTGCTGGTTATTCAGTAGCGGGGTTTATGAATCCTTACGTAGGCAGACCAGGTTTAGGTTTCGGTTATGGTAGAGGATTCGGTAGAGGATTAGGAAGAGGTTATGGCAGAGGATTTAGATTTGGGTATGCTTATCCTATATCTTATGTTCCTCCAGTATATGGTGGCGGTGGGTTTTATCAGCCTCCTGCAGAACCTAAACAGGAGATGGAGATGTTAGCCGAAGAAGCAAAATATCTAAAAGAACAACTTGAAGAAATTAATAAACGCATCACAGAATTGGAAAAAAGCGAAAAG
>DSEL01000015.1 GCA_011056645.1 Candidatus Atribacteria bacterium | reverse complement strand
GCCTTGAATAATACTCTACAAGATATTTTAATTAGATGGAAAAAAATGCAAGGTTATAATACGCTTTGGCTGCCGGGAACTGATCATGCCGGAATTGCCACTCAAAATGTCGTGGAAAAGGAGATTGCTAAAGAAGGCAAAAGTAGGTACGATTTAGGTAGAGATCAATTTGAAAAGAGAGTATGGAAATGGAAAGAAAAATACGGAAATAATATAATTAACCAATTAAAAAAATTAGGATTTTCCTGTGATTGGTCACGATTAAGGTTTACTTTAGATGAAGGCCTTTCCAAAGCGGTAAGAAAAGTATTTGTAGAGTTGTATCAAGAAGGTTTGATATACAGAGAGAATTATGTCATAAATTGGTGTCCGAGGTGTCAGACTGCTTTGGCTGATATTGAGGTTGAATCAGTTGAAGAAGATGCAAATCTATATTATATAAATTATCCCATAAAAGATTCTCGAGGAGAGATAATCACGGTAGCTACTACCCGTCCAGAAACCATGCTCGGCGATACCGCAGTAGCAGTTCATCCTGATGATAAAAGATATCAAAAATTTATCGGTAAAACTGCCATATTACCTTTAATGGATCGTGAAATTCCCATAATAGGAGATAATTATGTTGATCCTGAATTTGGTACAGGGGCGGTAAAGATAACCCCAGCTCACGATTTAAATGATTTTGAATTGGGAAAACGCCAAAAACTACCCATAATCAATATATTAAACAGTGATGGTACAATGAATGAACAAGCCGGAAGTTTTAAAGGCTTACCGGTGTATAAATGTCGTGAGGTAGTTTTAAATGAATTAAGAAAAAAAGGATTTTTAAATAGAATCGAAGATTATAAGCACTCTATCGGGCATTGTTATAGATGCGGAACTATTATCGAACCCTATCTTTCTAAACAATGGTTTGTAAAAATGAAGGAAATTGCTGAACCGGCAATCGTGGCTGTGGAAGAAGGTAGAATTGAATTTATACCTAATCGCTGGGAAAAAGTATATTTTGAATGGATGCGAAATATTAAAGATTGGTGTATCTCACGTCAGTTATGGTGGGGACATCGGATTCCGGTTTGGTATTGTCAAGATTGCGAAGAAATAATTGTAGGATTAGAGGATCCTACGATATGTAAAAAATGTGGAAGCCATAATTTAGAGCAAGATCCAGACGTTTTAGATACCTGGTTTAGTTCTGCTTTGTGGCCGTTTTCTACCTTGGGCTGGCCGGAAGAGACAGAAGATCTAAAATGTTTCTATCCGACTTCTGTATTAGTTACCGGTTTTGATATTATTTTCTTTTGGGTTGCTCGAATGATAATGATGGGATTAAAGTTCCGCAATGAAGTACCCTTTAAGAAAGTTTATATAAATCCTCTTATTAAAGCTGCAGAAGGTAAGAAAATGAGCAAATCCAGTGGAAATGTTATTGACCCTTTAACAGTGATCGATGAATACGGCGCAGATACTCTGCGTATTACCCTGGCCTCTTTAACTATACAGGGAAATTATATCTGCCTATCAGAAGAGAGAATTAAAGGATTCAGGAATTTTACTAACAAAATATGGAATGTTGCCAGATTTTCTATCATGAATCTACAAGATTTCGATATTGACCAAATAGAAGAAGAAAAATTAAAAATGTCCTTGGTCGATAAGTGGATAATTAGTAAGTTAAATGAAACCATTAAAAAATCCACCGAGTACCTCAATGAATATAAATATGGAGAAACCGCTAAAACTATTTATGAATTTACCTGGAACGAGTTTTGTGATTGGTACATAGAGTTTAGTAAATCAAAATTACATCAAGAGCAAGGTACAACAGAAAAACAAACAACTCAATATGTTCTTTGGTTTGTTTTAGAAAATATTTTAAAGCTTTTACACCCGTTTATGCCTTTTATCACTGAAGAAATATGGCAAAGATTGCCACATAGAGGGGATAGTATCATGGTTTCACCCTGGCCAAAATATAAAGCAGAATACCGGAACAAAAATGCAGAAAATAAGTTGGAGAAAATAATGAGCATCATAAAAACGATAAGAAATATTAAGTCAGATATGAATATTCCCTATAGCAAAGAAATCGATTTATGTTTAAATATTAATGAAAAAGATAGTTTAAAGCTAATAGAAAAAAATATTGGTTATATTAAAACCATGATTAAAACAAAATCATTAGAAATAGGATCCGGGATAAAAAAACCCTTACATTCGGCAACCGGAATTCTGGAAGGGGTAGAAATTTTTATTCCCTTAAAGGAGCTAATAAACATTCCGGAAGAAATAGCTCGCTTAGAGAAAAAAATGAATAAAATAAATAATGAGCTGAATACAATTTGTAAAAAGATTAATAATTCTGATTTTCTATCCAGAGCTCCTGAGGATATTATAAAGAAGGAAAGAGATAAAGCGAATGATCTAAAGGATATGAAAGAAAGATTAGAAAATAATCTGAAAAGTTTTAATTAAAGTAAATTAGCGGATAACGTGAAACGTAAAGTGTAGAGTTAGAAAAGAAGAAGAAGGTAAATGTGATCACTTATTTAGAAGCATTAGATTATATTTATGACCTAACTAAATATGGTATAAAATTGGGATTGAAAAATATAAACTATTTGCTTTATCTTCTTGGTGAACCTCATAAAAGATTGAAAATAATTCATATTGCCGGAACAAATGGAAAAGGTTCAACCTGTTCCATAATTAGCTCAATTCTGCAATCTGAAGGTTATAAAGTTGGTCTTTATACTTCTCCTCATTTAGTTAATTTTACCGAAAGGTTCAAAATAAATAATAAACCAATAAATAAGGAAAAAGTATGTGCGTTGTTAGAAAAAATCAAACCTTGCGTAAACAAGGTTAAAAACACGCCTTCTTACGGTCATCCCACTTTCTTTGAAGTAATTACTTCCATGGCTTTTCTCTATTTTTTTGAAGAGCAGGTGGATTTTTTGGTTTTAGAGACAGGATTAGGTGGAAGATTAGATGCTACGAATGTTTGTGAGCCTTTAATTTCGGTCATTACTCATATTGATTATGATCATATGGATAAATTAGGGAATAGCTTAAAAGAAATTGCCCGAGAAAAGGGGGGTATTATTAAATCGGGTGGAATTGTAATATCTTCCGAACAATACGAAGAAGCTTATAAGGAGATCAAGGTGATCGCTGATGAAAAGAATTCCTTAATTTACAGTGTGGGGAAAGAAATAATTTTCCAAATAATAACCTCCAATCTTAAGGGTGTTACCTTCGATTTAAAAGGAATTGATCATGAATATAAAAAACTTCATATTCCTTTATTAGGCAGACATCAAGCAGAGAATTCTGCTGCTGCTATTTCGGCTGTAGAAGCACTTAAAATTCGGGGAATAAGCATTTCAGAAAAAGCGATAAGAACCGGTTTGGAAAAAGTTAAGTGGACTGGGAGATTAGAAGTTATCCAAAACAATCCTACATTAGTATTAGATGGAGCACACAATCCCAATGGAATAAAGATAATGCGAGATGCCATGAAAGAAATATTTTTCTATCAACGGCTTATTTTGCTATTAGCTATTTTTTCCGATAAAGATTACAAAAAGATGATAGAAATAATAGTCCCTGAAGCAGATATGGTTATTGCTTCTCAGACCAATAACCCTCGAGCAACTCCTGCTCAGTTAATTGCACAAGAAGCGGCACAATATATTGAACAGTATAAAATAATAGTTACTGAAAATATTCCACAGGCTATTATCTGCGCTCTTGAGAATGCCCAAGAAAATGATTTAATATGGATAACAGGATCACTTTATACCGTAGGCGAAGCAAAGAGGTACTTTAATATCCATTAACCGATTCCCCAATTAATTGATGAACTGGTAAATCGGAGTATCGGTTAATTATATTATGTTGTATCTTTAATTTAATACTAACGACTATTCACTATTCACTAACGACTAATTTAATTGGGGAATTGGTGCATTGGTGAATTGGTAAATTAATACTAAAGTAAGGAGAGTTTATAAATGTTTAACCTTTCCAATCAAGAGAAAATTACCATAATACTGGTATTGGTATTAATAATAATCGGTTTAGGGATAGTGGTAAATAAAAATATCAACAGAGAAGATCATTTTATAGTGAACCGTGATTCGGATATTTTAAAAAATACTTCCGTATCAGCTATACCAATAGAGGATCTCTCGGTAATTATTCATGTCGCCGGAGCCGTTAAAAATCCCGGAGTGTATCAATTAAAACCAACCGATAGGATCATTGATGCCGTAAAAATTGCCGGAGGAGCGACCGAAAAGGCTAATTTGGATTTAATTAATCTTGCTGCTCTACTCAAAGATGGCCAAAAAATAATTATCCCGTATAAAACTTATAGTGAAGCCGGTGAAGAAATCAAGGCAAATATTAATAACCCTGTAGTAAGTGCCTATTCATCTTCTCCGCTTTCTAACCTCCCA
Organism: Candidatus Atribacteria bacterium; assembly: GCA_011056645.1. NCBI lineage: Bacteria > Pseudomonadati > Atribacterota > Candidatus Phoenicimicrobiia > Candidatus Pheonicimicrobiales > Candidatus Phoenicimicrobiaceae > Candidatus Sediminicultor > Candidatus Sediminicultor quartus. The sequence goes on along the minus strand of DSEL01000015.1, from coordinate 3,584 downwards.
AAAATTAACATTAATACCGCTAACGCAGTAATGTTACAAACTTTATCTGGAATTGGACCGGTTCTTTCAGAAAAGATCATAGAATATAGAAATCAGAATGGATTATTCGGAGTGATTGAAGACATAAAGAACGTTTCAGGAATCGGAGAAAAAAAATTTGAAGGAATTAAAGATTTAATTTGTGTCCAATAAAAAATAGTTCTTCTGATATTAGATTAAAGGTTATTAGGCCGCTACCGATAATTTTAGCAATATATATATTTGGAGTAATCTTTGCTAAATTCATTAATACTAACCTAACATTTTTAGCTTCAATTATAATAGTTTTAATTTTAATTTCTATTATCAGTCTCTTAAAGAAATGGAACACCACCACTGCATTATGTTTTTTCATAATATTTTTAATCGGTATCTTCAATTATAATCTTCATTCTAATCCTCTTACTAACAATCATATTGTAAATTTCATAGAAGACAGAAATTCAACCATTATTGGTACGGTTTTAGATAAAGAGTATTATCCTAATCAAGATAAAACTATTTTTAAAATCAAAGCTCACCAGATAGAAAGTGGAGATAAATGCATTGGGACTCATGGGTTAGTTTTGGTGAATACCTATTTGGCTAACTGCCCGTTTAAATACGGGGATGTACTCGAAATTAAAGGAAAGTTAGAAAAGCCTAAAGGTCCTATGAATTTTGGCGAATTTGATTATGGGTTCTACCTGGCTCGAGAAAAGATCTTTACCTGTCTGAATGTCTGGCAAGAAAAAGATATTCGAAAAATAGGAGAAAACAATTTCAATTTTTTAGTATTCTTTTCACGGTTAGCGAGAAATAAAATAGATGAAATTACCAATAAGACTTTACCACAACCTTACAATTATCTTCTTGCCGGTATGTTATTAGGAGAAAAAGGTTTTATTCCTCCTGATTTTAAGGAGCTGTTTTCCGAAGCAGGAATTATGCATATCTTGGCAGTTTCCGGTTTACATGTTGGCATAATTGCTATGACTTTACTGGCATTTTTAAGCCTATTACAATTACCAAAGAACCTTAAATTGTTTATCTTGATATTAATTCTCTTCCTCTATGCATCTATCACTGGTTTTCGTCCTTCTGTATTGAGAGCAACTATTATGTTTGTTTTATTAATAACGGGAAAATTAATTAATAGAAATAGAAATCTTAATATTTCTCTATTTTTTGCCGCTTTTATTATCTTATTAATTAATCCTTTGAATCTATATGATGCGGGTTTTCTTTTATCCTTTATAGTAACTTTTTCTATCATCAATTTATCGCCGGTATTGCAAGATTTATTTTCCAAGATCGTAATTGGGATTAAAAATCCTCTGGCAGTATCCCTGGCTGCCTGGATAGGAATTTTTCCGTTATCTGCCTATTTTTTCACTAAAGTATCGATTATTGCTATTATTTCTAATATATTTATTGTTCCTTTAACCGGGGTAGCGGTAATCTTAGGACTGGTAACCTTTTTTTTGGGATTGGTAAGTATTTTTCTCGCGGATATTATTGCTAATATAAATTATCTAATGTTAAACCTGATAGTTTTAATAGCAAAGTCATTTGCTTCACTTCCTTTGGCCTTTGTTTATGTTGCCCAGCCTTCTATTATGGCTATTATTTTATATTATCTGGTGGTATTTTTTATTATTGAAATATTCTATAAGAAAAAGCTATTCCCGAAAGAAAAGAAAAATGCTGCCTTCTTAGTATTAGCAATTACTTTGATTGCCATCACAGTTCAAGTATTTTCTCCTACCGATGAGTTGGAAGTTAATTTTATAAATGTGGGTGAGGGAGATTGTATTCTGATTAATACTCCTAATACGTTAAATATTTTGATCGATGGAGGGGGTACTCCTCAAAGTGATTTTGATGTGGGAAGAAAGATCGTCATACCGTACTTAAGAAGAAAGGGGATAGGTGAGATTGATTTGTTAATCTTAACTCACCCCCATATAGATCATCTGGAGGGATTATTACCGCTGCTAAGGGAAATTAAAGTAAATAGAGTATTAGATAGCGGATTACCCTGTAATTCATTAGAATGTCAAGAATTTTATTCTCTGATAATAAATAAGGGAATACCCTATTATAAGGCCAGACCCGGAGATAATTTTATTTTTAGTAATCATTTGGAAATATTATTGCTTAATCCTTTGTATGATGTTGATTACTACGAGGAATCGGATTTTAATAATGCTTCGATTGTGGTAAAATTATTCTATAAAAATGCAAATTTTCTTTTTACCGGGGATATTGAAGAAACTGCTGAGGAAAAATTGTTAGTCTGGCAGGATATCTTGCAAAGCGATATATTGAAAGTTAGTCACCACGGAAGTGCAACTTCCACTAATTTAGAATTTTTGGCTAAGGTTGATCCCAGCATTGCGGTTATTACTGTAGGCAAAAATAATTTTGGTCATCCTTCGGAAAACACTATAAAAAAGTTAGAAGATAGAAATATACAGATTTATCGAACGGATGAAGATGGAACTATAATTATAAGAACAGACGGTCAGGAATACTGGATAAGAACTTCAAAGGAAAATAGTTAAAATGAATTCAGGAAAATATATGAATTACGAAAGTATGTTGAACCTTATCAAAGAAGATAAAATATATCCGGTGTACCTATTTTATGGAAAAGAAAATTACTTAAAAGAAGACATTTCCAAAAAAATTAAAAACAAAATATTTGGCTCTTCCTATAGTGAGTTAAATTACCATGTTTTCTACGGCGAAAAATTGTCTATTAATGAAGTAATAAATGATTTTGATACAATACCCTTTATGTTAAAACATAAATTACTGGTTATCAAAGAAGCAGATAAAATTAATAAAAATGATGAGATAAAATTAGCCAATTATTTTAAAGAATTAAGTTTAAAAAATAATTTTTCTTCTTTAATAATTATTTATAAAGATAACAGCCCGAGTAAAGAACTGATTACTGTCATTAAAAAAATAGGGGTAGTAGCTAATTTTAATCTTCCTGATAAAGCAAGATTATCTTTTTGGATAAAATCTAAATTCAAAAAGAGCAATAAAAAAATCACTCCGGAAGCTTTATTTTATCTTCAATCTATAGTTGGTTCTGATTTAGGCTGCCTTTTTAATGAAATAGAAAAGATAGACATTTATACCAAGGAACAAAAAATAATTGAAAAAGAAGATGTGATGATAACTTTGGGGGGTTCAGAGGGAGTAAATATTTTTAAAGTATTAGATTCTATTGGAGATAAAGATATCAATAATGCAATAGATGGCCTGGTAAAATTAGATCAAGGGAATCTTCATTATCTATCTATATTTGCAATGATATACCGGCAAATAAAACTTATACTTCAAACTAAATTATTACTGAGAAAAGGAGATAATTTTAAAGAAATTGAAAAAAAACTCAAACTTCCTTACTTTGTAGTGGAAAAAATGATCAGGCAATCAAAAAAATATACTTTTAAGGAAATCACTAAAGCTTATGAATTATTGAATATTGCAGACTTAGAGCTTAAAGATAGCCAGAAGGGACCCAAGATTATTTTAGAAGAATTAGT
>DSEL01000014.1 GCA_011056645.1 Candidatus Atribacteria bacterium | reverse complement strand
ATATAATAATATAAGAGTTTTGTTTTCACTTATTGGATAATTGAAGAGTACTTAAATCCAACTAACGAATTTCTTGATAAATTTAAATTTGTATTATATAATATGAAGGACGTTTATTTAGACATAGTTAATTAATAATTCGAATTTGATGTTTATCATCATATTTGATCAACAGAATGATATTATTAGAATTTTACCCATAAAGCTATCATTTTGTTAAGCTAATATGTACGAGATGGGAGGTGTAAATATGGCCAAAATAAAAGTTAAAGATAACGAAGAAATGGATCACGCACTTAGGAGATTTAAAAAGGAATGCCAAAAGAGTGGGATAATATCCGATCTTCGGCGTCATGAATACTATGAGAAACCAAGCGTAAGAAGGAAAAAGAAAGCGCTTGCTGCTCAAAGAAAACAAAAAAAAAGAGGTAGATTTTAGATGTCAAAACAGCTATCCTTGGAAGAAGTGATTTTTAGTAATATGAAAATGGCATTAAAGGAGAGCGAAAAATTAAAATTATCTACTTTACGATTGATTAGAGCAGCAATTAAGAATACTGAAATATCAAAAAAAGATAAGCTGACCGAAGATGAAATTATTGGGATAATCTCTAACCATTTAAAGAAATTAGAAGAGTCTTTAAATCTTTTTATTAAGGGTCAAAGACCAGAACTTGCTGAAAAGGCAAAAAAAGAGATTGAAATAGTAAAAGCTTATCTTCCTGAACAATTACCTGAGAGAGAAGTAGAAAAAATAGTAAAAGACACTATTAAAAAATTTGAATTCAAAAGCATAAAAGACCTTGGTCCCGCCATGAGAGAAATTTTACCCCAATTAAAGGGAAAAGTGGATGGGAAAATAGTAAATAAGATGGTTCGGAATTTACTGGATAATCCAAAAAATTAAGATTAACAAAGGAAGACTCAAGCTTGCCTTGCAAGCATTTTGGGTCTTTCTTTGTTAATAGGTTATTTAATTTAGTTGCATAGCATTTTCTTAAACCGACAAAGAAGAAAACATTTTTATGCCTCTATACCTGAATCCGAGTTTCCCCTTAGGATACTCCATTAATAATAAGATATAGGAAAAGTATTATGAATTTAGATTGGGACTTTTCGCACTGAACTTTAACTTTTTAAATCGATGGAATATTTTATAATTTACATTTAAACTGATAATTATTTACTAACCATTGATCAAGGAGTGTAATTATTTGAAATTAGAAAATAATTTAAGCAAAAAGTGCAAAATATTTATTAGTGTTATAACACTATTTATCTCTTTTAGCTTAATTTCTCTAAATACTTGTGCTAATGAAAGAGGTGAAGTATATTTAGTTACTATTAAGGGAACAATTGACCTGGGTTTATCTTCCTATGTAAAGCGAGCTTTAGAGGAGGCGACAATAAACAAAGCAAAAGCTGTTATTTTAGAAATTGATACCTTCGGTGGAAGAGTGGATGCTGCTACCCAGATAAGAGATAAAATAATGAATCTGAATGTACCTATCATAGCTTACGTAAGAAATAGGGCGTGGTCTGCCGGAGCTCTGATTGCTCTCTCTGCAGAATATATTCTAATGGATAAAAGTGCCAGTATTGGTGCAGCAGAACCCCGACCGGCAGATGAAAAAAATATTTCAGCTTTAAAAGCTGAGTTTGTTTCTACTGCCTTAAGCAGAAGGCGTTCGAAAGATATCGCTGCTGCCATGGTGGATAAGGACATTGAAATCGATGGTATCATTGAAAAAGATAAAATACTAACCTTAAATGCAGAACAGGCTCTAACCTTGGGTTTTACGGATGGTATTTCTTCAAACCTGGAAGAAGTTTTAGATTTTATAAATTTTAAAAGTGCTGAAGTAGTATATATATATCCGAATTGGGCTGAGAATATAAGCCGATTTATTACCAATCCGGCAGTCAGTCCCTTATTGTTATCTTTAGGTTTTTTGGGATTAATAATTGAATTTTGGACTTTAGGCTGGGGGATCGCGGGGTCAATAGGAATAATTTCTCTTGCCTTATTTTTTGGAGGACATATCATTGGCGGTCTGGCAGGATTGGAAACAATTATATTATTTGTAATCGGTATTCTTTTAATTTTAGCGGAAATATTTTTTATTCCTGGCTTCGGTCTGGCAGGAATAAGTGGAATTACAGCAATTTTAGCTAGTATATTTCTTACTTTTGGAAATATTGTTCAAGCAACCTATTCTATCTTGATTGCTCTGATTATATCCATCGTAGGATTTTTCTTGCTAATTAAATTTTTTCCTTCGACTCGAACTTGGAGAAGTTTTGTACTTTCTACTGCGCAGAACAAGGAATTAGGATACACAGTGGGAACCAGGGACTTAGAGCGATTTGTTGGTAAAAAAGGAATAGCTATTACGCCTTTACGCCCTTCTGGTATAGCAGAGGTTAACGGTAAAAAACTGAATGTTCTTACCCGGGGGGAATATGTTGAGATTAATACCAAAATAAAAGTAATTAGTGTTGAAGCTAATAAAATAGTAGTGGAGGAAATTGAAACCTCGAATTGAAGTAATATTAAAATTATAAAAAAATATTTCGTTGATTTTTATCAGTAAGTAGAATTTTTTATCATACCGTACTGGATATTGAATCAAAATAAATTGTTGCACGTTTGGTCATGTTTGAGAATTCTAGAAGTTTAAAAAAGATTATTTCCGCTTTCGCGGGAATAACAAAGAAATCAGGATTAACATAGAAAAAGAGAGTTATAGAATAAGGAGGTAAAAAATGATTGAATTATTTATTCCATTGATTCCAATAATCATAGTAATTTTTATAATCTATATTTTCTTTCAATTTATACCAGTAGGATTATGGATTTCAGCTATAGCGGCAGGGGTAAAGGTGGGAATTTTTACTTTGGTAGGTATGAGACTTAGAAGAGTTCCTCCCCATCAGATTGTCAATGCTTTAATAAAGGCTACCAAAGCTGGTTTAACCATTTCTATTGACAAATTGGAAGCACATTACTTGGCTGGAGGAAATGTTGATCGAGTGATAAATGCCTTGATTGCTGCAGAAAGAGCAGGCATTCCTTTATCTTTTGAAAAGGGGACTGCTATTGATTTAGCTGGAAGAGATGTCTTAGAAGCTGTACAGATGAGTGTAAACCCGAAAGTAATAAAAACACCGATTGTAGCGGCAGTAGCCAAAAATGGTATTCAAGTTATGGCCACTGCCAGAGTGACGGTAAGAGCAAATATTGAACGATTGGTTGGAGGAGCTGGTGAGGAAACCATTATAGCTAGAGTAGGAGAGGGAATTGTCACTACTATTGGTTCAGCAGAAACCCATAAAAACGTCTTGGAAAACCCGGATAATATTTCCAAGACTGTATTAAAAAAAGGTTTAGATGCCGGGACAGCTTTTGAAATATTATCCATAGATATTGCTGACGTAGATGTTGGTAAAAATATTGGCGCCATGTTGCAGACCGATCAGGCAGAAGCGGATAAAAAGATTGCTCAGGCCAGGGCTGAACAGAGAAGGGCCTTGGCAGTAGCTCAGGAGCAAGAAATGAAGGCCAGAGTTCAAGAAATGAGAGCAAAGGTAGTAGAAGCAGAAGCAGAAGTACCTAAGGCCATGGCAGAAGCGCTAAGAACGGGGAAATTAGGGGTAATGGATTATTACAATTTGAAGAATATTGCAGCTGATACTTCTATGCGGGATAGTATTTCTGAAACTTCCAAAAAGAAAGAAAATAAATAATCCAGGATTTCTTATTATTTAAGGGGAAAAGGTAAACTATGTCAATATTTTCATATATGTTTATTTTCTATATTATAGTAAGTCTCTTAACTCGTTTAGGAAACAAGAAAAAAAGATCTTATAACTTAGTTCGAAAAGAAGAGGAAGAAGATGTTAATTCCTTTCCGCTATTTGCAGAAATTAAGGAGAAAACAGACTTACCTGAAAATAAGTTTAATATGGAGCAAATGGATAATTTAGAAGAAAAAGATAAGGTGAATAATGATAAACTGGTTAAAGAAGTTTACCAGGGAAAATACGAAGAGCAAGGGCAAAAGGTTTTATATGAAAAGTCGGTGGGAGAAGTGATAGTCTCCGAAGAAAATTCTACTGAGCGGGAAAGCGGATTAGAAATATTTCTGTCTACTAATATCCTGGTTAATGGAATACTCCTATCAGAGATAATTGCTCCCCCCAGAGCTCTAAGACCTTATGATTTCCATAGGTACAAAAGATACGGGCAAATTACACGGTGAAAATAAATAGGATATAATTTTACCTGGCTAATACTTTATGAAAGTAGGGAAAAATAATAGAAAAAGATAAAAACATAAGTCATAGCATATTAATTAAAAATAAAGATGAGCTAAGAGAGCTTTTTGGACAATATGATGAAAATATCAAACTTTTCAATCAGTATTTTTCTATAAGAATATCAACTCAAAATGACAGTAAGTTAATTATTTCGGGAATAAAGAGCGAAGCAGATAAAGCTCTAAAACTAATGGAAGAGCTTATCGCTATCATTAGAAATGGGCATCCGCTTTCTGTAGCAGAGGTAAAATACCATGTAGAAATGTCCCAGAGTAACCAACCGGTGGATTGGAAATTATTATATAAAGATGCGATAAGTGTTTTTAAAAAAGATAAAGAGATCAAGCCAAAAACTTTGGGTCAGCAGAAATATATTGCTGCTATTAAAAAAAATGATATTGTCTTTGTTATTGGTCCTGCCGGAACGGGGAAGACCTACTTGGCAGTAGCTATCGCTTTATCCGCTCTAAAGAGTGAAGAGGTAGATAGAATAATTTTGGTCAGACCTGCGGTAGAAGCAGGGGAAAGCTTAGGTTATTTACCGGGAGATTTACTGGAAAAGATAGATCCCTATTTTCGCCCCTTATATGATGCAATGTACGAAATGATGCCTTCGGAAAAGTTCCAAAAATATATGGAAAGAGGGATAATAGAAATAGCGCCCTTAGCCTATATGCGGGGAAGAACTTTAAATAACTCTTTCATTATCTTAGATGATGCTCAAAATACTACTTTGGGCCAGATGAAGATGTTTTTGACCCGCTTTGGCTTTGGCTCTAAAGTGATCATTAACGGAGACATTACCCAGGTAGACTTACCGCTTAAGGAGCATTCCGGATTGACCAGGGTAGAAAGGATACTTAAAGAAATAAAGGGTATTGAATTCGTGCATCTTAATGACCGGGATGTAGTGAGGCATAGATTGGTTCAGGAAATTATCCGTGCTTACGAAAAGGAAGATTTACGGAACCACAAAAAGGAGTGATCCAGTCTGACGAAATTAAATGAAAGATGGAAAAAATGGATAAATAGAGATAAAGTATCGGGTAAAAATATGCAAAAGAAAAAAATAATTGATAAAAATATAATACAAAAGATATCCATATTTTTTGTATTGTTACTTGCTATCACTCTGGTTCTTTCAATTAATTTTTTTCCGGATAAAATTCTCTTAAGGGAGGGGCAAATATGTACGAAAGATATCCTGTCTCCGGGTGATTTTGAATTTACAGATATAGAAGCAACACAAAATTTAAGAGAAAAAGCTGCTAAATCGATAAAAGAAGTGTACGATCTAAATTTAGCCAATATTGAGAATGTTGAAAAAGACATAGATGTTTTCTTTTTAAAGATAGAAGAATATCAAAAAAAAATTACTGAATCTTCTAAAGAGACTCCTTCTCTTACTTTGGAATTTGAGACTAAAGAGAAATCTGAGGAGATTGAATTAATTGAAATAGCTAATGAAATAAATGAAAATTTAGGATTATATATTAGCGAACAAGTTATAATAGGTTGTCTCCTGTTGGATAATTTATCTTTAGAGAAAATAAGGGTGGATACCAAAAATGCTTTAAGAAAAATAATGGAGCAAGGGATTAGAAAAGATGATTTAGAAACCGCAAAAAAACAATTAATTAGAGAGATTAGTGAAATTTCCCTTGATCATAATGACGCCCTGATAGCCAGCGAGATTGCCACCTCTTTGCTTTTGCCAAGTTTATTTTTAAATGAAGAAGATACAGAAAAAAGACGTCAGGAAGCCATCGCTTCGGTAGATGATTTGATAAGAACAATTCAAAAAGGACAGATAATTATAAGAAAAGGAGAAGTGGTTACTTCAGAAGATATCGCCATCCTTAATTCTTTAGGTCTAAAAAATCCCAAGATAAATTTTTCTAACATCATAGGAATAGTTATAATTACGGCAGTCTGCCTTTTAGTAATCTTTTTATATTTGAGTTTCTTTTTTCCTGGTATTTATGAAAATGTAAATAAATTGATATTGCTGGGTATTATTTCTATCTTAGTTGTTTTGCTTGCCAAGATTGCAAGTCAGGTATCAGGATATTTAATGCCCATTGCTTCTGCCTCAATGTTAATTGCTATATCTTTAAGTCCCAATGTTGCCATGATGCTTACCGTTATATTAAGCCTGTTAATAGGATTTTTTCCGGGAGGTGGATTAAATTATATTTTAGTTTCGGTAATTAGTGGAATTGTGGCCATATATAGCATTCGGAAAGCAACCCAAAGGTCAAGTCTGACACGTGCAGGGTTAATTATTGCCGGAGTGAATATGATGATTATATCGGCTTTGGGTTTAATCAATAATGAAGGTTATTATCTAATTTTACAAAACAATTTATGGGGAGTCCTAAACGGTTTTTTAGCAGTCATTATGACCATTGGAATTCTTCCTTTCTTAGAAAGCTATTTCGATATCACCACCTCTTTTAAGTTGATGGAATTATCTAATCCTAACCAACCTCTATTAAAAAAGATGATATTGGAAGCACCCGGTACTTATCATCACAGTATAGTTGTGGGAAATTTATCTGAGACTGCTGCCGAAGAGATTGGGGGTAATGGGTTATTAGCTCGGGTTGGTGCTATTTATCATGATATCGGTAAAATAAAAAGACCTTATTTCTTTACTGAGAATCAAGAAGCATATAAAAATATTCATGATGATATGGAGCCCAGTTTAAGTGCCTTAGTCATTGCTTCTCATGTCAAAGAAGGAATAGAGTTGGCAAAAAAAAGTAAACTCCCTAAGGATATAGTTGATATCATCGCCCAACACCACGGAACCAATTTAATTACCTATTTTTTCCACAGAGCTTTACAAGAAAATGGATCAGCTAATGAGGCAGTTGCCGAAGAGAATTATCGTTATTCCGGACCAAAACCACAGACTAAAGAAGCAGCAATTATTTTATTGGCTGATTCTCTGGAAGCAGCAACCAGAAGTTTAACCAATCCTACACCCACTAGAATAAAAACCTTGGTAAAAGAAATTATCCAGAAGAATTTGGAAAGTGGTCAGTTGGAAGAATGCGATTTAACCTTAAAAGACCTGGATAAAATTGGGGATAGTTTTTCTCGGATTCTTACCGGAATGTTTCACAGCCGAGTGGAATATCCCGATGAAGATTTGATAAAAAAAATAAAAGAAGAAGGAAAAAAGAATGGAAGTTCTAATAAAAAATCAACAGAAAATATTAAAGATAGATCAAAGAAAAATAAAAAAGCTGATTAAAATAGCTCTGCAACATCTCCAAGTTGATGAAAAAACCGAAATCAGTATTCTGTTTACTGATGATCAATTTATCAGATTGCTAAATCATAAATATCGAGGGATTGATAGATCAACCGATGTTTTATCCTTTAGTTTAAGAGAGGGATCTATCAACACTCCGGAATTAGGGAGTGAGAAACTTATAGGTGATATAGTTATCTCTGTTGAGACTGCCCAAAGGCAGGCAAATAACTTAAATCATAACATAGAAAAAGAGCTAATGGTTCTATTAATTCATGGCTTATTACATCTAACCGGCTATGCTCACCAAGAAGAGAAAGATTACAAAATTATGCAGGAAAAAGAAGATAAAATATTGGAAATATTTGATTTGTTACCCGATGTTTAATATAATAAAATCAGATATTATATTTATTTACTTTTTTAAGTTATTTAAAAAAAAATAGGTATGAGAAATACTGGGCATAGATTCACCGAACAAAAAGAAATGAAAAAATAGGGGGTGAGAATAGATCTATAGAATGTTTACTTTTAGTTAACAGGTAAGATCATATTTTGAAAAATTAAAAAAATTAAAGGAGAATTGATTAATGCTAAAAAGTAAGACAATAATTATTTTCGTATTAGCAATGAGTTTAGTAATGGGAATGCTTAGTTTTGGGATAGCTGCTGAAAAACAATTTGTAGCTATTGCTACCGGTGGAACGGGAGGAACTTACTATCCTTTGGGTGGGGCATTAGCTCAAATGCTTTCTAATAATGTCGAAGGATTAATCGTGACAGCCCAAACAGGAAACGCTTCCAGAGCAAACTGTAACTTAATCAGCAGGGGTCAGATTGAAACTGCTTTTTCTCAAGCAAATGTTACCTATTGGAGTTATTCCGGTACTGGAATATATAGTAACGAACCTATTCTTACTAATTTAAGAGGTATTGCTTCTTTATATCCGGAAACTATTCATATAGTTGCTACCAAGGCATCTGGAATTAAAACCATAGAAGATCTCAAAGGAAAGAGCGTGGGAGTGGGTGCACCTAATAGCGGAACTGCTGCTGATGCTGAAATAATTTTAGCAGCTCATGGAATTACTTTTGATGATATAAAAGTAGATTATATCGACTTTAATGAAGTAGCCCAGCGTTTGATCGATGGGCAGATAGATGCCGGTTTTACCACTGCTGGATTTCCAACTTCCAGCATCATTAATATAGCTACTAAAAGAGATATCGTCCTGGTTCCTATAAGCCCGGAAAAATCAAAAGAATTAGTGGAAGCAATTCCCTATTATGGAGCCACAGTTATCCCAGGTGGACTGTATAAAGGTGTGGATGAAGATGTTTTAGCCCTTGCTACCCCAGCTTTATGGATCTGTGATTCCAAATTAGAACCTACCTTGGTCTACAAAATGACTAAAGCTTTATGGGAACATCGAGATGTATTAGAAAAAGTTCATTCTCAAGGTAAAAATATTACTTTAGAAACCGCTCTTGGTGGTATGGGAATACCATTGCATCCGGGTGCAGAATTATACTACAAAGAAGTTGGCTTGATTAAATAAGGTTAGGAAAATATAATCCGGGTATCATAAAATAAGAATATTTTTCCATGATACCCGGAATCAATTTATATGTTAAAGAAAAAATATGTAACGCCCTTTTTATGGTGTATTGTTGCTGTTATTATTATGATGTTATTTTTTATTCCTTTACGTACCTTGGAAGTCAAGTCTTTTCCTGACGGAGAAGTAATTTTTATACAGAAAATTCAACCAGGGGATCAGTTTATTTTAAAATACACTCACTCTGTTGCTTTAACTCCTGTTTGGGAAATATTTAACCTAAATAAAGACTATCAGATTGTCTTAATAGAAACTGATTTTCTTGATCACGGAGCGGGACTTCCCTATGCCACTTTCGATCAGGAAATATTTGTAGAAGAAGAGGGTAGATTTAAGATAAAAAATATGCACCGGATCATCCCTACCCCAATCTATTATAGAATTGGAGCGATAAGAGAGAATATTTTTCATTTTAAAGATAAAATAATTAATTTATCTTCATTGGTAGGAGACAAATTGTTAACTATCGAAATCCATAAAACTAATCTGATTAATTATTTGTTAGGGGGAAAACAATAAATGGCAAAAGAAATTAAAAATGAAAATAAAGAAATTGATGTTCAAAAGCTCATGGAGCAGTATGATTCAGAATCAAGAATAAGAAAACCCTTGGGAATGATGGCTATTATTATATCAATAATTGCTATATCTTTTTCGGTTTTTCAATTCTATACCGGAGGATTTGGTCTGCTTTTAGCCTTAAAACAGAGAGCATTTCATCTGGCTTTTACTTTGTGTTTAGCTTTTCTTATATACCCCAGCAGTAAAAAAAATTTTGAAAAAGATAAAGAAAAAATACCTGTTCTTGATATAATTTTGGCTCTATTAGGGGCGGGCGTATGTTATTATTTAGTCTTATTTTACAATGTTATGGTAATACGTTCCGGATTGCCTACTACTCTTGATTTAATAGTAGGCGGTTTGACTATTATATTAGTTTTGGAAGCGACTCGAAGGATTATCGGTTCGGCTCTTCCCATAGTTGTCATTGTTTTTCTACTCTATTCTTATTTTGGACAGATCATGCCGGGATTCTTCGCGCATCGAGGATACTCATTAGAAAGAATAATAGAACATTTATATTCAGGGACGGAAGGGATATTCGGTATTCCTTTGGGAGTATCTTCTTCTTTTGTATTCCTTTTTATTTTATTTGGTGCAGTTTTAAATAAAACGGGGATGGGAAAATTTTTTATCGATGTTGCCATGGCAGTAGCCGGTCATACTACCGGTGGACCGGCAAAGGTGGCAGTTATCGCCAGTGGATTTATGGGCTCCATTAATGGAAGTTCAGTTGCCAATACGGTAACTACCGGTGCTTTTACTATCCCCTTAATGAAGAGCATGGGTTACCGAAAAGATTTTGCCGGAGCAGTGGAAGCCGCCGCTTCGACCGGTGGGCAGATACTCCCCCCGGTAATGGGAGCAGCTGCCTTTGTTATGGCCGAATTTTTAGGAATTCCCTATATTAAAATTGCCGCAGCAGCAGCAATTCCAGCTATCATATATTACATTGCCGTAGGAACAATGGTCCATCTGGAAGCTTGTAAATACGGATTAAAAGGTCTTCCCAAAGAGAGGCTTCCTAATTTAAGTGCTGTCTTGAAAGCTCGAGGTCATTTAGTTATCCCTATACTGGGGTTAGTTTATTTATTAGTTCGAGGATATACTCCCTTATTCTCCGCTTTTTGGGCAATTGTTATGAGTTTGGCAATAAGTATGGTAAAATCCGAAACTCGGTTAAACCTAAAGAAATTAGGCGAAGCCTTTGAGGAGGGTGCCAAGAGTGCTTTAGGTGTGGCGGCCGCTTGTGCTTGTGCTGGAATGGTTGTGGGAGCAGTTACCCTTACCGGTTTGGGATTAAAGATTGCAAATGGACTGGTGATGTTAGGTCATGGCAATTTATTATTAACTCTTTTCTTTACCATGATTGCTTCCATTTTATTAGGAATGGGGCTTCCGACCACGGCAAAATATATCATTTTATCGATCATGGCAGCACCTGCTTTGATTGATTTAGGGGTAAATCCCTTGGCCGCCCATCTATTTATCCTTTACTTTGGCGTTATTGCTGACCTTACCCCACCGGTTGCCGTAGCCGCTTATGCTGGAGCAGGAATTTCCGGAGGAAATTCCATGAAAACCGGTTTTATTGCCGTAAGATTAGCGGTAGCGGGATTTATGATTCCTTTTATATTTGCCCTTGATTCCGGGTTGTTGTTTATAAATAGTACGGTAATCCATACTTTGATATTAATTGTTACTTCTTTAGCCGGGGTATTAGCCTTGGGAGCAGCTGCTGGTGGATATCTTCTTGACCATACTAAAATATATGAAAGAGTTATATTAATTATTAGTGCACTAGCTCTAATAAGACCCGGCTTATTAACTGATGGAGTAGGTTTTGTATTATTAGCGGGAGTAATAATCTTACAGAGGATGAGAGTATTGAAGAAAGCTAAATTAGCTTAGTTATAATAATTAAAATATCTCGGTTAAGTTTTATTTTAAGTAGTTTTATGCTTGATAATTATTCGGTTGGGAGTCTGAAGACTCAATAACTACTTCTCTTGAGATTCCCAATCGAACCGTATAAAGATAAGTAGCTCATCTTGATTTTAATTAGTTAAATGGTCGATGTTTTGAAATATACTTGACGGTTTTTGAAAAAGTTGCGGTGATTGTTTTTTGGATGATCCTCTTAATTTAATTATATTGATATTGGAAGTTATTACTTTATTAGGCTTCATAGTACTATCAGCATTTTTTTCCAGCGCAGAGACTGCCCTCTTCTCACTTAGTAAGCTCCAATTAAAAAAAATACAAAAAGAAGAAGAGAATAATTGGCGGATAAGTTCAATTATCAGACTCCTTGATGACCCCCAAAGAACCTTAATCTCAATTTTAGTGGGAAATATGTTCGTCAACATTTCTGCTTCCTCTTTAGCCACTTATTTAGCTATAAAACTATTAGGGAATATAGGTATAGGTATTGCCAGCGGTGTCATGATTTTTACCATTCTTATTTTTGGGGAAATAGTACCAAAATCATTAGCAGTCGCTAATGCGGAAAAGATTTCCAGAAGAGTAGCAAGACCCATAGAAATAATTTCTGTGGGTATATTTCCCTTAATAAAAATATTTAAGGCACTTATTATTGTAATGTATTACTTTTTTGGTAGGGAAAGTACAAAAGAGAAAAAAGAAATTACTGAAGAAGATTTGATAACCTTAATAGAAGCTGGTAAGGATGAGGGCGTGATTGAGGAGAAAGAAAACGAGATGATTAGAAATATCTTTGAATTTAGCGATACGATGGTAAAAGAAGTAATGATCCCCCGGGTAGATATGGCTTGTATACCCTCTGACACCAAATTAGGCTCAATATTAAGATTAATAAAAAAAATAGGACATTCGAGAATCCCGGTATATGAAGAAACCATAGACAATATTATTGGAATACTATATGCCAAGGACCTTTTAGGTACTTACGAGCAATGGTATACTTCTAAGGAAAAGTTTGATTTAAATGAGATTATAAGAGAACCTTATTTTGTTCCGGAAAATAAAAAAATAGATGAATTATTGGATATTTTTCAAAAAGATAGAATTCAAATTGCCATTGCTATTGATGAATATGGCGGGACAGCAGGATTGATTACCATGGAGGATGTGGTAGAGGAAGTAGTTGGCGAGATAATTGATGAATACGATAAAGAAATAAAATTGTTTGAAATGATCGGAGATAATACTGTAATTACTGATGCAATAATAAGTATTGAAAAAATTAATGAAATTCTAAACATCGAAATACCTGAAAATGGTTTCGAGACCTTAGGCGGTTTTATTTATGATTTATTAGGTAGAGTACCCGAGAAAGGCGAAAAAATAAAATACAAGAATTGTCAGATAATTATAGAAAAAATTGTAAAAAATAGAATTAGAAGAGTAAAGATAATAAAAAAGCTACCGTTAGCTGAAAACCATATTTGGAATAAAAATACTTAGGAGGTAGGAAAATTTTGACGGAATGGTGGATTAAAATCAGTCCTTATATGCTGTTTATAGGCATATTTATTGCTGCTTTTTTTTCCGGAGCAGAAACTGCAGTTATCTCAACCAGCAAGTTACATCTTAAATATTTAGCTAAGATAGGGAACAAAAAAGCTAAAATAATATCTATTTTAGCTAAAAGACCTGATAAGTTTCTAAGGGTAGTTTTGATTGGAACTAATATTGCAGTTATCGTAACTTCTACCGTTTCCTCAGCCCTGGCCATGCATATATGGGGTGATGGTAAAGGAGTTACTATTTCGATATTGCTTTCTACTCTAATAATTTTAATTTTTTGCGAGATAATACCTAAAACTCTTGCTCAGAATAATCCCCAGAAAATTTCGCTAAAATCGGCTTATTTTTTAAAAGGTGCCTCTTTTGTACTTTATCCTATTGAAATCTTTTTTAGCTGGATATCCAACCTTATCATCAGAATCATTACCGGAAAGAAATATGTACCGTTAAACGCTTTTTTTACTAAAAAAGATCTGAAATTATTTTTTGAGGTCGGCGAAAAGGAAGGTGCATTAGAGAAAAAAGAAAAGAGCATGATAGAGAGAATTTTAAATTTAAATGATATTTTGGTTAAAGATGTAATGATCCCTCAAAAATTTATGGTAGCTGTTGAAGAAAATACTTATCTGGAGGAAGCTATAAAAATAATGAACAAAGAAGGCCTATCCAGAATACCAGTTTATCATGATAATATCAACAACATCATCGGCTTTATTTATGCCAAGGACTTTCTTACCGGGGATTTAAAAAAGAAATTAAGCAAAAGTATTAATTTATTAGGCCTGATCCATCCACCTTACTCGGTTTCAGAAAATAAAAGGGTCACAACGCTTTTGAAAGAATTTCAGAGAAAGAAAGTCCATATTACTGTAGTCAAAAATAAAGAGAAAAAAATATCCGGCGTAGTTACCATTGAAGATTTATTAGAAGAAATTTTTGGAGAGATAGAAGATGAATTTGATAAAATTAAATAAATATAAAATAATTTAACAATCAAGAAGAGAGGGCACATTATGAAGAAAGAAATATTGAAACAATTATTTTTTTACGGTTTTATATGGTTATTTCTTATTGTATTTTCCGGCATTATTATAAGTCATGATATTTACGCCAGTACGGTAAGACCTTTGGCTATCATGATAGGAAATTCACCCCAAGAAGTCATTCACCAAATGGGTTTGAATAAGGCAGATATAATTTATGAAGCAAATGTAGAGTATCCTTTTACCAGATTAATGGCTATATTTATTAATAGTGATGAGATAACGGTGGGACCGATAAGAAGCAGCCGCTATTATTTCTCTAGGTTATCCGTAGAGTGGTCAGCAATTTTTGCACACTGTGGAGGACAGAGCTTAAAAGATGAAAGGATAGTTAATTTAGATCAGATGCTTTATCCCTCACCTTTTTGGCGGGATAAAAATATTGGGGGATGGATAAATCTTTTTACTAAAACCCAGAATATACGAGAAAAAAGCAGAAAAATGGGTTTTCAGGAAAGGGTAAATTTCGATAATCCTTTGCTTAACCAAAGAACCTTGAATTTATCAGGAGGGGGTATCACTAAAATATCATTTAAATATAATCAAAAATATTCTCTATCATACCAATATAAAGCTGATACTAACACTTATTTAAGATATATAAATTCTAAACCACATCAGGACAGTAATACCCTTGAACCTATTGTTGTTTCCAATATAATCATCCAGTATGTTCCGATTGAAAGAATAACCAACGATATTGAGGGAAGGCTGGAAGTAGGGGTGCTTGGAGAAGGTGTAGCTAAGATATTTTATGGAGGAAATTATCATTTAGCAAAGTGGATTAAGAAATCTAAAAACCACCCGACGTTATATTATAATGATCAGGGGAATCCTATAAACTTAAATCAGGGGAATATATGGATTCATTTGGTACCAGAGGAGACAGAGGTGTGGTTTAAATAAAGAAGGTGAAAACATTATGAAAGAGGAATTTAAAAGATTAATTAGAGAGGCAGAAAAGGCAAGAAAAAGAGCGTATAGTCCCTATTCAAAATTTCCGGTAGGAGCTGCTGTTCTCTGCGGCGATGGCAAAATATTTACCGGATGCAATATTGAGAACGCATCTTTTGGTTTGTCCTTATGTGCAGAAAGAACCGCTATTTTTAAAGCTATTTCAGAGGGTTCAACAAAGTTTGAAGCGATTGCTATTATTGGTGACACAGTTAAACCCTGTTCTCCCTGTGGTTCTTGTCGACAGGTAATATCAGAATTTAGTGAAGATGTTTACTTGATAATGGCAAATTTAAGGGGAGAGGTTAAGGTTAAAAAAATAAATGAATTACTTCCTGAAGCGTTTAGTAAAAATGATCTTTTATAGCGGAGATTGTCTTATAGTATGTTGTATAAAACAGAAGGCATAGTATTAAAAAGCACGGAATACGAAGAAGCCGATAAAATTGTTACCATATACACCAAAAATTATGGTAAGATTAAAGCTATTGCCAAAGGGGTCCGAAAGACCAAAAGTAAATTCGGAAGTAGCTTGGAAATATTAACTCACTCTGTTTTTTTGTTTTATAAAGGTAGGAATATAGATATTGTCAGTCAAAGTGAAATATTAGAATCTTTTTTTTCGGCGAGTAAAGAAGTTATTAAATTCGCTTATGCTGTTAATTGTATCGAGATAGTGAATAAATTAACCGAGGAAAGAGAGATAAATATTGCTTTGTTTAATTTGCTAAAAGAAGTTTTACATTATTTGAGGAATTCTAAAGATCCAAAATTGCTAACTTTGTCTTTCAAATGGCAGACCATGTCAATTTTGGGATATAGACCTTCACTCGATCATTGTTGCAGATGCAATAAAAGTTTGGAAGAGCAAAAAGAAAGGTATTTTAATATCAAAGAAGGGGGACTAGTTTGTAATAATTGCCTAATCAAAGATAAAGAAACTGATATTAACGTTTCTATTTACTTTAATAAACTAGTAAGAAAAATACTGACTACGCCTTTATCTACTATATCAAATGCTACTGTTCCTGATCAAAGAATAAAAGAATTAGAGAAAATTACTGATTCATATTTAACTTATCATTCTGAAAAAAGTTTTAAGACAGATAGATTTTTGAAATTTCTATAGCTGACTAAACTCGTATATCTAGTATCTCATGAACCGTATCTCGTACAAACTAGCGCATAACGTTTAGCGTAGAGTTAAGAAAGAAGCAAACAAATGTCTAATTCCTATCTCGTATCTCGCTAAAAAAATAGAAGTCGGAAATCAGCAGATTATTAGAGGATGGAATTTAGGAGGTAGCGGGCTTGATTAATTAAGTCCGCTAAAATAAATTACCATATCAGGGTCGGATAAATCCGACCTCTACATCATAATAATACTTTATTTTATTAGAAAAAGGTTTTGAATTTTGAATTATTATTTTAGTGTTTTATTTGAATTTTACATTTGATATGATAAAAATTTTTGTATAGAACGAATTGCTCATATTGTAGACCATACCCTTAACATTATCTTTGCTCGACACTTGATACTGAATTACTATACGCTGTACGCTATAACATATACTCTGTACGCTCTACGCCAATTTCTCTTTGTTTGTTGTATACTCGGCACTATATTTAGTTACGTTGACAATTATAGTCGATTTTGATATATTAACAAAGAAAATAAAATCTCTCTCTAATAGATGATAGGTTTGGAAAAATCTCTATGGGAGAGAGTTTTATTTATAATTAAAGAAAAGGAATGCTCATATGGATTTTCAGGAAATGATTTTTAATTTACAGAAATTTTGGGGCGAACAGGATTGTATCATTCAACTCCCTTATGATACGGAAAAAGGGGCAGGTACCATGAATCCAACTACTTTTTTGAGAGTCTTAGGTCCTGAACCATGGAAAGTTGCATATGTTGAACCATCTCGCAGACCAGCAGATGGACGTTACGGAGAAAATCCAAATAGAGTACAACAGCATTATCAATTTCAGGTAGTGTTAAAACCTTCTCCTGAAAATATACAAGATATTTATTTCAAAAGTTTAGAAAGTTTGGACATTCCCCGAAAAGAACATGATATAAGATTTATCGAAGGTGATTGGGAAGCCCCTACTCTTGGTGCCTGGGGATTAGGCTGGGAAGTATGGTTAGACGGATTGGAAATCACTCAATTTACTTATTTTCAACAAGCTGGCGGACTTGATTTAGATATTATTCCGGTTGAAATAACCTATGGATTGGAAAGATTAGGCATGGTTATACAGGATGTGAATAATGTTTTTGACTTAAAATGGGGTAAAAATATTACTTACAGAGATATACGCCATCAAGCAGAGGTAGAACAATCTAAGTACAACTTTGAAGAAGCAGACATATCGATGTTGTTCAACCTTTTTACTATATATGAAAAAGAAGCTAAAAGATTAATAGTGATAGAACTGCCTTTGCCGGCGTATGACTATATATTAAAATGTTCACATACTTTTAATTTACTGGATGCCCGAGGAGCGATTAGTGTTTCAGAAAGAACAGGATATATTTCACGGGTAAGAAATATAGCCCGATTATGCGCAGAAGCATACGTAAAACAGAGGGAAAATTTAGCTTTTCCCTTAATGAATAATAAAAGTTCAAACAGGGGATAAATTTTAATGGAGAATGTAATTTTAGAAATCGGAACCGAAGAAATACCCGCACAGTATATGGAGAATGCCCTAAAAGATTTAAGTCAGTTAGCAAAAAAATATTTAGAAGAAGCCAGAATAAATTATAAAGAAATAAAGGCTTATGGCACTCCCCGAAGATTAACATTATTCATCTCCCATATTAAAGAAAAACAGGAAGATATTTTTCAAAAAATTAAAGGACCTTCCTATTCAATTGCATACAATAAAGATTTTCAACCTCAAAAACCTGCTATAAAATTTGCTCAAAGCACGGGGGTTAACGTTGAAGATTTAATTGTCGAAAATACTGAAAAAGGGGAATATGTTTTTGCTTCGAAATCCATAACAGGCCAACCAACTGTGGAAATGTTATCCCGGATATTTCCTGAAATAATAAAGAGCATGCAATTTCCTAAATCAATGCGCTGGGGAGAGGGTTCATTGCGATTTATCCGTCCTATAAGATGGATACTAGCCATATATGGAAAAGAAATCATAAAGTTTAAGTTAAATGGTTTAGATTCCGGAAATGTTACTTTTGGCAATAGACTTTTAGCGCCTCAAAAAATCATAATATCTTCTACTCAGGAATATTTAAAAAAGCTAAAAAAAAATTATGTAGTCGTTGATCCTAAAATAAGAGAAAATATCATTAAAACAGACATAGAACAGATAATTAAAGAAATTGGCGGGGAAGAAATAATCAATGAGAAACAGTTAAAGGAAGTAATTTATTTAGTCGAATATCCCAATGCAATTTTAGGAAAATATGATAAAAATTATTTGAAATTGCCCCAAGATGTTTTAATTGTGGTTATGGAAAAACATCAAAAATATTTTCCTGTATTTAAAAATAAAAATGAATTGCTTCCCTATTTTATCGTTATTGTTAATAATTCAAAGAAGAATGCTTCTAAAATTAGAGAAGGTAATGAAAATGTTCTTAGGGCTAGGTTAGAAGATGCAAAATTTTTCTTCCAGGAAGATCGGAAGGTTCCTTTAGAGGAAAAGGTGAATAAATTAAAAAATGTCATCTTTCAGGAAAAGCTGGGAAGCCTTTTTGATAAAACCGAGAGATTGAAATTGCTATGTGACTACATTTCAGATATATTGCAGATTGGACAGACAATGAAAAAAGATCTTTTAAGATCTGCTTATTTGTGCAAGGCAGATTTGGTTACGGAAATGGTAAAAGAATTTCCAGAGTTACAGGGATCAATGGGCAACCAATATGCTATTTTATCTAATGAAAAAAAAGAGGTAGCAGGACCTATCTTTGAACATTATCTCCCCCGTTTTTCAGAGGATGGATTGCCCCGAAGCAAAAACGGTATGATTTTAGGGATTGCTGATAAAGTAGATAGCATTACCGGTTGTTTCATAACGGGATTAATCCCTACCGGATCACAGGACCCTTACGGATTAAGAAGACAATCTCGTGGCTTGATTGCCATAATTTTGGAAAATGAGCTACAAATTTCCTTAAAAGATATTTTTTGGAAATCTTTATCCTTATACCAAGAAAGTGTTTTAGTGGAATTAAAGATTGATCTTAATGAGATTATATCCCAGATATTAAATTTTTTTCAACAAAGATTAAAAAATTTCTTCCTGGAACAGGAAATTCGCTATGATGTAATTGATGCAGTTTTGGCTGTGGATGGCGATGGAGATGTATTTGTTATTAAAAAAAGGATAGAAACTATAAAAGATTTGTATGA
Organism: Candidatus Atribacteria bacterium; assembly: GCA_011056645.1. Taxonomy (NCBI): domain Bacteria; kingdom Pseudomonadati; phylum Atribacterota; class Candidatus Phoenicimicrobiia; order Candidatus Pheonicimicrobiales; family Candidatus Phoenicimicrobiaceae; genus Candidatus Sediminicultor; species Candidatus Sediminicultor quartus. Next base: position 774 of record DSEL01000014.1, on the reverse strand, counting down.
TCAGCCCATCTTTAAGAAAATACTTGTTTCATCAAGCAGGGTATTAAATTTATCAAAAAATAATCAAGAAACCGAGATTGATCCATTGTTATTCAAGGAAAAAGCTGAGTTAAATTTATACCATGATTATAAAGGTATCTATTCGCGAGCAGAGAAGCTTATTTATAATCAAGAATATAAAGAATTGTTTAAATTATTGGGAGATTTATGCGAACCGATTGATGAATTTTTTGACCAGGTACTAGTAATGGACCAAGATAGAGATATTAGAAAAAATAGGGTTACACTTATCAAGAAGGTGGGGATGTTGTTTAATCAGGTAGCTGATTTATCTAAAATTGTGTCGATAAAAGAAGGGAGGGAATAATAATGGATGATATTATATCTAAATCTACTGTTTATATAATTTCAGATTCTACCGGTGAAACTGCTCAAAATGTAGTGCATGCTGCTCTTGGTCAATTTGATTCTAATGATATTCAGGTAAAATTACTTGCCCACATTGAATCTAAAAAAGATATTACCGGGATAATAAGCCAACTCAATAAAGAAAAAGTATTTATCGTCTATACTATTGTTAAACCAGAATTAAGATTGTTTCTGAAAGAGGAATCTAAAAAGCATTATATTGTTTCTTTCGATCTACTCGGCCCAATGATAGAAAATATTGAAAGAATTAGCGGAATTAAACCTAAATTAGAAGCGGGCATTATTAGAAAAATAGATAAAGAATATTTTAAAAGAATAGAAGCCATGGAATTTGCAGTGAAGTAT